>NZ_JAVTWX010000147.1:0-4187 GCF_032229645.1 Brooklawnia sp. | reverse complement strand
CCGGGGCGACGGGCATCAGACCCAGCCGGTACTTGCCGGCGAGGATCTCGTTGAGGATCTGCTCCAGACTGAGGAAGAGCGGATTGCCAGAGGCCTGCAGCACGAGCCGGTGAAAGATGAGGTCTGCGGCCACGAAATCATCGACATTCCCGGCCGTGCCGGACCCGACCATGCGAGTGGCCAGCCCGACCAGCTGCTCGGCCTGATCTGCGTCGACCCGCTGAGCGGCCAACCAGGCCGCGTGCGGTTCGATCGCGCTGCGCAACTCCACTAGCGAACGGAACTGCGCAGCGCGCTGCGCCGGATCGTTCAACCGCCACGAGATCACATCAGAGGCCAGGGCATTCCACGACGAGTGGTGCTGCACCACGGTGCCGCGGTGTTTGCGGGAGTGCACCAGGCCGTTTTCTGCCAGCACGCCGATCGCCTCTCGAATGACCGATCGTGAGACACCGAGTTGGTCAGCGAGATCGTCCATGTGCAGGACCGTCCCGGTGGGCCACATGCCGGTGACGATATTGCTGCCAAGCCGCTCGACGACCTCACGCTGGAGGAGCCCGCCGGAGGGTGCGGCGCTGTACCGTGCTGCGGACACCAGATCTCCGATCTGCTAGATCACGACTTTGCACCGTTTCTCGACGGGCGCTTCACGGCGACTATATGTCTGACTTATTCTAGACAGATCACGGATCTGCAGTAGTTCGCAGGCCACTCAATGTTGAGTAGATCAGAGGAGATTTAGTGAGACGCATACATGCATTGGGAGTCACGTTCGCGCTGGCCGTTCCGCTGGCGATGTCGGGCTGCGGTGGCGGCGAGGCCGCCCAGGAACCTAGCGATGTCGTGCGCGTGACTTTGGCCAACCACGTGTGGACGGAGAACATCAAGGCGCAGTTCGACGACTTCACCGCGCAGACCGGTCTGAAGGTGGAACTCACGCAGCTAGGCGAGGATCAGCTCTCTGATCAGTACAACGTCAAGCTCAACGCCGGATCCTCGGATATCGACGTCATGATGTACCGCCCCTTGCAGGAGGGAAGGATGTTCGCCCGCAACGGGTGGATGGCCGATCTGTCCGACAAGGTGACAAGTGACTCCACGTGGGACTGGAGCGACTATCAGGCGGGCCCGGTTGAGGCCACCACCTATGAGGGCAACGTTGTTGGTGTGCCCATCATCACCGAGACCGAGGTCTTGTACTACCGGACGGATTTGCTTGAGAAGTCCGGCTTCGGCGCGCCCCCGGCCACGTTGGACGAGTTGAAGGCGCAGGCCGCCAAGATCCATGAAGACAACCCGGACATCGCGGGCTTCGTTGCCCGCACCGGACGTACTGCCGCGGTCACGCAGTTCTCCAGCTTCTTGTTCAGCTACGGTGGCGACTTCGATGATGGTTCGGGCAAGGCAACCCTGGACACCCAGGCAGCCAAGGACGCCTACGACCTCTACGGCACGCTTATCCGTGAGTACGGTCCGGCAAATGTCAGCACCGACATGAGCTGGCCCGACGCCATGGCCGTGTTCACCCAGGGACAAGCAGCGTTCTATGTCGAGGCCAACTCCTTGTACAAGAACGCGACCGATCCGGCCAACTCTCAGGTCGCCGATACGGTTGGCTTCGCAGCGTTCCCGGCAGGTCCTGCGGGATCCATGCCGTACAACATCCCCTCGTGGGCACTGGGTGTGAATGCCGGTTCCACCAACGTCGACAATGCCTGGAAGTTCATCGAGTGGGCAACCAGCAAGGACCAGACTCTGCTGAATCAGCAGGCCGGTGTCCCGAGCGCACGAGCCTCGGTGTGGGCTGATCCGGAAGCGACCAAGGATTACCCGGCGGACCTGGTGCTCGCCGCGCAGTCGGCCGCAGCAGACGGTGTCGGACACGATCGTCCGTTGGTGGTGCAGGTTGCCAAGGCTCGCGAGATCGTTGGGCAGCCGATCGTGGATGCCATCACCGGCAAGGATCTCGATGCATCGCTGGTTGATGCTCAGACCCAGTATCAAGCATTCCTCGACGGCGAGAAGTAGCCGAGCCGAAGAATTGGGCTATTGCAGCTGTGGCGGTAGCCCAGCCCAGAGCTAATCCCTGGCCGGACGCAGGCGCATCGGATGCATTTCTCGATGCGCCTGCGACTTCGGCCATCACCTTCGCGAAGGCAAGATATGTCAGTTCCACTTCAGAATCCGGCTTCCGGCGCGGCCGGCACAGTGACAGCGTCCGACCGCCCGCAGCCGAATCAAAGCGGCTTTTCTCGTTGGGCGAATCAGCATCGTAAGTGGTTGTTCGCGGCACCTGCCATGATCTTCACGGCAGCGATGCTGGTCTTTCCGCTCGTCTGGACGGCCTATTTGAGTTTCACCAATGCTGAGGGCTCCGTCCGCGCACCGAAGAAGTTCATCGGCATCGAGAACTACATCGATGTCCTCACCGACACCGAACGGTTCTGGCCTGCCGTCGGACGAACGCTCGCCTTCACCGGCGGGGTGCTGGTGGCCCAGATGGTCTTGGGTATGTGCATCGCGTTGCTGCTGCGCAGATCATTCCGCGGGCAGGGCATCATCCGGGTGGCGATTCTGCTGCCCCTGGTCGCGACGCCGGTGGCCGTCGGCATGATGTGGCGGCTGATCTTCGATCCCAACATCGGTCCCGCAAATTACCTCCTCGGGCTGATCGGGCTCGGTCCGTATCCGTGGCTGGCAGGCGAGAAGACCGCACTGGCAACCACGATGCTCATCGATATCTGGCAGTGGACCCCGATGGTGGCGCTGATTCTGCTCGCAGGCCTGACATCGTTGTCCGACGAGGTGGACGAGGCCGCGTCCATCGACGGTGCGAGTACCTGGCAGCGGTTCTGGAGCGTCACGCTCCCGCTGGTCTGGCCGAGTGTTGTCGTTGCGTTGCTGCTGCGTGGCATCGACGCTCTCAAGACCTTCGACATTCTCTACGCCACCAAGGGACGAGGCGGCGGTTCGTTCCATGAGGTGGAGACCCTCAACGTCTACGCCTACGGACTGAGCTTCGACTACAACGAATACGGTGTTGCGTCCACCGTGCTGATTCTGTTCTTCGCGCTTATCATCGCGGCGATGCTGGCGCTGACCTCACGCCAAAAGGAGCGATGATGCGGCTTTCACGCGGATACCGAATCTTCCGGGGCGTGGCCATCGCGCTGATCCTGTTCGTCATGCTGGTCCCGTTGATGTGGATGGTGCTCAGCTCGTTCAAGACCAATGTGCAGATCTACGACCCCTCTACAGTGTTCGGGTTCACCCCGACCTTGGAGAACTATCACAAGGTCTTTCAGCAGGCGAACTTCGGCAAGTTCATGTGGAACAGCTTCCTCGTGGCCGCGGTGTCGACGGCCATCTCCTTGGTGCTGGGGGTACCGGCGGCATACTCGATGAGCCGCTTCGTGATGAAGCGCCAGGCGGTGGTCGTGCTGATGGCCCGAGTCATCCCGGGCGTGTCTCTGCTGGTTCCGTGGTACTACCTGTTCAGCAACCTGCGAATGGTCGGCGGCTATGGCGTGCTGATCCTCTCGCACATGTTCGTCTCGCTGCCGCTCATCCTCTACATCTTGATGGGCTTCTTCGACGGCATGCCGACAGAACTGGAAGAGGCAGCACAAGTCGACGGGTTGACGCCGATCGGCGCGTTCTGGCATGTGGTGCTGCCGTTGAGTATGTCCGGGGTCGCGACCGCGTCCATCTTGTCGTTCATCTTCAGCTGGAACAACTTCATGTTCGCCCTGGTGCTGTCCGGGGCTGAGACCAAGACGCTGCCCGTGGCGATCTTCGACTTCATCGGCTACGCCAGCATCGACTGGGGCGGGCTGATGGCAGCGGCCAGCGTGGTGACGTTGCCGATCATGGTGATCGCGTTGTTCTTCCAGAAGTACGTGGTCTCCGGTTTGACTGCAGGGGCGGTCAAGGGCTGAGCGCGAGCTTGGCCCCTCGCGTGAGGGGCCAAGCCGGCGCCCACGGTCGCTAGGACTCCAGCGGGAGTTTCACCCAGCCGTGCTCTGCCTGGGAGCGGTAGATCGCCGTGAACAGTTCGACGGTGCGGCGGCCATCGTCCAAAGTGATCAGCGGTTCACGGTGATCGCGAATCGCCGACAAGAAGTCTGCCAGTTGCTCGCGGTGGAAATAGTAGAGCGAGTCGACCGAGTTGAAGAACGCCGAATCCT
>NZ_JAVTWX010000146.1:22823-25874 GCF_032229645.1 Brooklawnia sp. | reverse complement strand
ACCCCTGGGGGTAACGGGCACCGCGACTATTCGCTACTTGTCAGGTCAGTTCTGGATCGGTGTTTCATGGTCGGCTTCGATTTCACTGCCGACCTTGACTTCACTACCCAATTTGACTTCACCACCGGCGTCCACTTCGCCGGCGACCTTGCCCTGAGAGACCTTGACCTTGCGGGGCTTGGCCTCCTCGGCCACCGGGATGACGAGCGTCAGGACGCCGTCGTTGTAGTCAGCGGTGATCTCGGCGAGGTTCAGCCCCTGTCCCAGCGTCAACTGGCGGGCGTACGAGCCATAGCTGCGCTCGCGGCTGACCCAGCCCTGGTTTTCGTCGCCGGAGCGGACTTCGTCCGATACCCGCTCTGCGCGGATGCTCAGCGTGCGGTCATCCACGTCGATGTCGATGCTCTCGGGGCTGACACCAGGCAGATCGACCTTGACGATGAACTGGTCGCCGTCCCGATAGAGATCCATCGGCATGGTGCGCGCCTCCGCCGCCGCGGTGCGCGCGAGTTGATTGAATACACGGTCCATGTCACGGAAAGGGTTGTAAATGGTGCTCACAATTACTCCTTGTCCTTCTCGAACTACTACGCCTTGGTGGCGCCTACGCGAATTACAACAGGCCAGCACTCCCGGCTATTCCCGCCTTGAGCCTTGCAGACTCAACTTTCTTAGGAAGCTCGCCCAAAGTTGAGTTAATTCGACTCATGGTGTTGTCGATCGAGGTGAGGCACCGGCCCACCGTCCGGGCCAGGGCCGCGCTCATTCTGCGGGTGCTGCCACAGCGAAGGATCGGCCTCGGCACTCGTGCCTCACACCCGCGCAGTTCAAACGCCGAGTTATCCACAGCTCCGACGAATCGTGACCGATTCCGGCCTCACTCACCAATCCTTATGGCATGATCATCGACGACCTCTTGAACGATGGCGGCGGCATCATCGCTGCGGCCAAGTACCGTGAACTGCGTAACCAGTTCAGCCGAGCTGTCGCATCGGGCCGGCTGGTGCGGCTGTATCGAGGAATCCTGGTGGCTTCTCAGCTCGCTGACGATCCCGCTGTGCGGGCCAGGGCCGCGCTCATGTGGCAGCCAGGACACATCCTGATGGGACCGTCCGCCGCCCGCGTAACGTTCTGGCCCACCTGCCCCGTCGAGACCATAGACCTGGCGGGTGAATCGTCGCGAGCTGTGCCACCAGGCACAAGGATTCATCAGGTGCTGGTTCCGCCTGAGATGAGAATGCCCTGGGCCACCGGATTCGCCACCATTCCCGAATTGACTGTGCTCGACCTGGCGGTCATCGGCCAGTGGGGCGGGCTCTGCGAGGCCTTGCGCCAACACCTGGTCAACGCGGATTCACTGGCTCTGGCCGCCGAACGGGTGAGCGGCCGAGCAGGCGTAGCGGAACGGCGCGAATGCCTGCGACGAGCGCAGGACAACCCCTGGTCGTTTGCAGAAATGGATCTGCAGCTGCTCTACCGACGCTCGGGAATCGACGGCTGGGTTGCGAACCGCACGATCGAGTCAAACGGTCGCACCTTCATCCCAGATCTCGTGTTCGATGCAGCCAGGCTCATCGTCGAAGTCGACGGGCGCCAATATCACGCACGCCAGCAGGCGTTCGACGCCGACCGCGAGCGCGACAACTGGCTGATCAGCGAGGGCTGGATAATCCTGCGGTTCACGCCGGCGATGATCTGGAACCATCCCGAGCGGGTACTTGAGCAGACGCTCGCAGCACTCACCAGCAGGAGCCGTGACAAACTACATGCGATCTCTCGCGCTTAAACGATTCAGCGGCAGATTTCGGCAGATTCTGGCTAGATCGCATGTAGTTAGTCACGCCTGGCTTGAGTGCCTACGAAATCTAGCGGCGCCCGCGCGGGCGAACCACCTTGCGCGCCTGCCAATCGAGGCAGACCTCGAACGCACTGGTGAGCGCCAACCCGGCAGTCGTCGCGCCTTCGTCAATATCGGCAGGATCAACGTAGCCAGGCCGCCCGATCTTGGGGGTCATCACGCAGATCCAGCCAGTGTCCGCCAAGTCCCGCAGTGCGTCGACCAGCGAATCCGCTACATCGCCGTCATCGCGGTGCCACAGAAGCACCACATCGACCGCCTCGATCGCGTCTTCAATCAATTCGCCGTCGATCGCATCCATGATTTCATCGCGCAGATCCTGGTCGACGTCGTCGTCCCAGCCCAGTTCTTGAACAACCATTCCTTTGTGCAGGCCAAGCTGGTCGATACCGCTTGATCCGGGCCGCTGAGGGGATACCACCATTCCTCCACTTCACCACACAACTGCTGGCCGCGCCAACCGGCGCTCGACACCAGATTGCCAGACGGGCCCGCTGCCCGCACGCCGCAGTGAAAGCCTCACAGCTCGGCGGCGTTCACCTGTCCAGACGGCAGACTGGCACCATGACGAAGCTGACGTATTACACGGCAAGCACGCTCGACGGATTCCTCGCCGATCCAACGGATTCGCTGGCGTGGCTGCTGCGCCAAGACATCGACGAACACGGTCCGTTCAACTATGAGGAGTTCATCGCAACAATCGGAGCCATCGTGATGGGATCCACAACCTACATGTGGCTCCTGCGCAACGACCCCGGGGCCTGGCCCTACCGGATGCCGACCTGGGTGATGACCTCCCGGTCACTTACGGCTCCCGATGGTGCTGACGTGCGATTCGCGTCCGGAGATGTCCGCACCGTCTTTACTCAGCTCACCGACGCGGCCGGCGGAAAGGATCTATGGGTGGTGGGCGGTGGCGACCTCGCCGGCCAGTTCGCGGATGCCGGTCTCCTGGACGAGATCGTCATCTCCGTAGCGCCCGTCGTTCTCGGTGCCGGTCGGCAGTTGCTCCCCCGCCGCCTCGATCTGGAACTGATCGAGACCAGCCGCAACCAGGACTTCGTCTGCGCCCGCTACCGAGTTCAGGGCCCGCTCACCGAAGACCGCTGAGACCCCATCGGGCACAAGGCGACGGAAGCACAAACGCCTGCGGTGGGGGGGCCCGCCGGGGCCCCCCCCCCGGGGGGTGTGGG
>NZ_JAVTWX010000146.1:13585-22813 GCF_032229645.1 Brooklawnia sp. | reverse complement strand
CCCGCCCGCGCCCCCCCCGCCCCCCCCCCGGCCGGCCCCCCCCCCCCGCGGGGGGGGGGGCCCCGGGCGGCCCCCCCACCGCAGGCGTTTGTGCTGGTATCAGTTCGGCAACGGCTTACGAGTCGCCGCCGACCTCGCCCGATGCACCGGCGTTGACATCGTTCAGCCGGTAGCGGTCGATCCCTTGGCGAACGACCTCGCGCGGTAGCTCACCACGGTCGGCCAGCGCTTGCAGCGCCCGAACCACGATCGACGGGCCGTCGATGCGCAGATGGCGACGAGCCGCTGCCCGGGTGTCCGAGAAGCCGAAACCGTCAGCACCCAGCGGGTAGTAGTCGGTCGGCACCCAGGGCCGGATCTGCTCCTGCACGGCGCGCATGAAGTCGCTCACCGCGATCGCTGGGCCTTCGTGTCCGGCCAGCTGCTGCGTCACGAACGCGGTCCTGGGCTCGGCCTCCGGGTTGATGAAGGCATCCTCGTCGCAAGCCCGACCGTCGCGGGCCAGCTCGTTCCAGCTTGTCACCGACCAGACGTCGGACTCGACGCCCCAGTCCTTCTTCAGCAGCTCCTGAGCCTCCAACGCCCACGGCACCGCAACGCCGGACGCGAGCAGTTGGGCACGCTTGCCGCCTTCGGCACCCTGCGAGATCAGGTGGATACCCCGGCGGATGCCTTCGGGGTCCACGTTCTCGGGCTGAGCGGGCTGAACCATCGGCTCGTTGTAAACCGTCAGGTAGTACGAGACATCTTCCGGCTGATCACCGTACATGCGGCGCAGACCATCCTCGACGATGTAGCTGATCTCATAGCCGTAGGCCGGGTCGTAGCTGACGATGCCCTCGTTGGTAGCGGTCAACAGATGTGAGTGGCCGTCCATGTGCTGGGTGCCCTCGCCGGTCAGCGTCGTCTTGCCGGCGGTCGCGCCGATGTAGAACCCGCGGGCCAGCTGGTCGGCCGCAGCCCACCACATGTCGGCGGTGCGCTGGATCCCGAACATCGAGTAGAAGATGTAGATCGGAATCATCGGCTGACCGTGGGTGGCGTAGCTGGTGCCGACGGCGGTGTATGCCGCGGTCGCGCCCGCCTCGTTGATACCGACGTGCATGATCTGGCCGTTGGTGGCCTCGCGGTAGCTCAGCATCAGGTCGTGGTCGACCGGGGTGTACTGCTGGCCGTTCGCGTTGTAAATCTTGATCGTCGGGAAGAACGAGTCCATACCGAAGGTGCGCGCCTCGTCCGGAATGATCGGGACGATGAACGGTGCCACGCCCTTGTCGCGCAGCAGATCCTTGAGCAACCGGACGAAGGCCATCGTGGTGGCGACCTTCTGATTGCCCGAACCCTTGCGAGCAGCCTTGTAGACCTTCTCGTCCGGCAGTTGCAGCTTCTTGCCGTGGTTGCCGCGCCGCTCCGGGACGAAGCCGCCGAGCTCGCGGCGACGGTCCAGCAGGTACCGAATCGCCGGATTCTGCGGACCCGGATTGAAGTACGGCGGCTGATAGGGATCGGCCTCCAGCACCTCGTCCGATACCGGGATGTGGCAGCGGTCGCGCAGGCCCTTGAGGTCGTCGATGGCCAGTTTCTTCATCTGGTGGGTCGCGTTGCGGCCGGCGAAGTGGCTGCCGAGGAAATAGCCCTTGATGGTGTGGGCCAAGATCACGGTCGGGCCGCCGGTGTAGTCGTTGGCCGCCTTGTAGGCGTTATAGATCTTGGTGTAGTCCAGACCGCCACGGCGCAACGCCCAGATCTGATCGTCGCTCCATTCGGCCACCATCGCAGCGGTGCGCGGATCGCGTCCGAAGAAATGCTCGCGCACGTACGCACCGTCGTTGGCCTTGAAGGTCTGGTAGTCGCCGTCGCGGGTGGTGTTCATCACGTTGACGAGCGCACCGTCGGTGTCATTCTCAAGAAGCGGATCCCAGTTGGCGCCCCAGACGAGCTTGACGACGTTCCAGCCGGCGCCGCGGAAGAATGACTCCAGTTCCTGCACGATCTTGCCGTTGCCGCGCACCGGGCCGTCGAGACGCTGCAGGTTGCAGTTGATGACAAAGGTGAGATTGTCGAGCCCTTCATTAGCTGCCAGCTGCAGGGCGCCGCGCGATTCGACCTCGTCCATCTCACCGTCGCCGAGGAACGCCCAGACGTGCTGCTGGCTGGAGTCCTTGATGCCGCGGTTCTCGAGGTAACGGTTGAACGATGCCTGGTAGATCGCATTGATCGGGCCGATACCCATCGAGACGGTCGGGAACTCCCAGAAATCCGACATCCGACGCGGGTGCGGATAACTCGGCAGACCGCGCCCGCCCATGGGCCGGCTATATTCCTGGCGGAAGCCGTCCAGATCGTTCTCGGAAAGCCGGCCTTCGAGTAGCGCGCGGGCGTACATACCCGGGGATGCATGACCTTGGAAGAAGACCTGATCGCCGCCACCGGGATGATCCTTGCCACGCCAGAAATGCATCAGGCCCACCTCATAGAGGGTGGCCGCCGACGCGTAGCTGGCGATGTGGCCGCCGACTCCGACGCCGGGGCGCTGCTGACGGTGCACCTGGATCGCGGCATTCCATCGCAGCATGTGGCGAACCTGCTGTTCCAGCTCGGGGTCACCCGGGTAGGCGACCTCCTTCGACCTCGGAATGGTGTTGACATAGTCGGTCGAGACCAGCGAAGGCACACCGATGTGCTGATCACGCGCTCGTTCGTTGAGCCGAAGCATGACGTAGCGCGCCCGGTTGCGTCCGCCTGATTCAATCAGCCCATCCAGTGACTCCAACCACTCATTCGTCTCATCGACATCGGTGTCTGGGAGATTGGTCGGAAGGCCGTTAAGCAGGGGGCCGGGTTGCTCGCGAGGGATCACGCTGAGGTCCTTTCAAGTCACGACAGATGTCACTTCAACACCAGCATTACTCGCAATCTTCCCGCGATCTGCGGGTTTTCGCCAGAAGTCCGCCGATCCAGCCCAGCGCATCGGGCCCGCCGGTGCCGCGTGGGTTGTTGGCAGCTGTTGCCGTGCTTGGCAACAAGCACGGGATCCGGGTCCGAAACTGTAGGATTCCGGCATAAACCCGTGACGCGCAACGGTGCCGCCGGTGTACCGCAACACGGCGCGCTTCTCGATCTCGAAAGGCAGCACATATGAAACTCCGTGAGGACGCCAAGTGGTCGCTGGTCATCCCGACCAGCATGGGGATCCGCATCTGTCCCGAGGACGCCCAACCGGTGCAGACCGCGAGTCGTTTCAGCATGCAAGTGACATCGGCCGAGAGCAACGTCGGTTCGATCTCCAGCTACCTGGGCGAGCCGGTGAAGATCCTCACCAACTTCGTCCAGGGCAGCCCGATCTCGATGATGATCAAGTCGAACCTGGCTTCGCGGTTCATGGCCGTCGAAGGCCCGGAGCTGCCGCAGGGCGGCGCCTGGGGTTACCGTCACCAGTTCAACATCGCCGATTCGGGCTACGGCAACCGTGGTGCCCGGGTCTGGAACGATCGCGCTGGTGAGGTCGGTCTGCAGCTCGACGCCAAGGACTTCGACCTCGACCGCATCTTCGGCGACGAGGGCGCGAAGATCGTCCACATGTCGGGCCTGATCGCGGCGCTGTCACCCAAGACCTTGCAGTTCTGCCTCGACGTGGCCCACGCCGCCAAGGCACACGGCGCTGCCGTCAGCTTCGACCTGAACTTCCGCGCATCGTTCTGGAAGGGACGGGAGGAGGAGCTGCGCGCTGGCTTCACCGAGATCGCGAACAACTGCTCCATCCTCATCGGCAACGAAGAGGACTTCCAGCTGGCACTCGGCCTGGAGGGCCCGGACGCCGGCGGCAAAGGCATCGGCGCGAAGATCGAAGGCTTCAAGGCCATGATCAATACCGCCCACGAGCGCTTTCCGGGCGTCGAGGTCTTCGCCACCACGCTGCGCGAGGTCGTCAACGCCAACCACCACCTGTGGGGCGCCATCTTGTGGGCGGACGGCGAGTTCCACGTCGTGGAGCCACGCGACATCGGCGTCCTGGATCGTATCGGCGGCGGCGACTCCACTGTCGGCGGCATCCTCTACGGCCTGATCAACGGTTGGGATCCCGAGAAGTGCCTGCACTTCGGCTGGGCGTCCGGCGCGATCACCACGACCTTCCTCACCGACTACGCCGCTCCGGCCGACGAGGAGCAGATCTGGTCGGTTTGGGAAGGCAACGCGCGCATCAAGCGCTGACGCTTGGGTCGTCAACGGCCGAGCCCCCCGTGCGTGAGGCGCAGGGGCTCGGCCGTTTTGAATATCCGGCCCCAGCGGAGCGGTAGAGTTCGCGGGCAAACAGATGCCAGGAGGTGCCATGGCCGCAAAACCCCCGGTGAGTGCCGGCCGCGCGTTCGTACCCGCCGCACGAACCCGCGCCGCCATCGCCAAGCGACTGGCCGCCCAGGCCGGACGAATGAGCACTGCGGTGGTCGGCGAGATGGAGATCCGGCACCCCTGGTACTCGAAGCTGAGCGCCGAGGAGCGCTCGTGGGTGAACATGGTGGCCAACGAGGGCATCAATGGCTTCGTCCAATGGTTTGCCGACGACGCCGCGTCCGAGATCGACCCGGCGCGCATCTTCAACGTCGCGCCGCGCTCGCTGACCCGCAGGATCAATCTGCATCAGACCGTCGACCTGATCCGCACGACCATCGATGTCGTGGAGGCGCAGATCGGTCAGCTGATGCCCCGCGGTGACCGCGGGGTCCTGCAGACCGCGATCCTGCACTACTCGCGGGAGGTCGCGTTCGCCTCGGCAGAGGTCTATGCGCGAGCAGCCGAATCCCGCGGCAGCTGGGACGAACGGATCGAGGCGCTCATCGTGGACGCCGTGGTGCGCGCCGATTCGAATGAAGACCTGCTGTCCCGTGCGTCCGCTCTCGGCTGGCATGCGCAGGCCCCGGTCGTGGTGGCGATCGGCGCGACGGCCGACGATGACGACTTCAGCGGATTGCGCAAGGATGCCGAAAGTCTCGGCCTGGTCGCGATGGCCGCTCTGCACGGTGAGCAGTTGGTGGTCGTCCTCTCGCCCAGCTCGCCGGATGCCCAGCCCGATCTGGAGGCGGGCGTCGGCTGGCTGGAATCGCTGGCACCGCACTTCGGCCCGGGCCCGATCGTCGTCGGCCCGCCGGTAGCGGGACTGGTCCGGGCGTCCGACTCGGCGCGTGCGGCGTTGTCGGGTGCCCGTTCGGCAAAGGCCTGGCCGGAGGGCCCCCGGGTGCTGACCGCCCGCGACCTGCTGCCCGAGCGTGCGCTGGCAGGCAACGGCCAGGCGCGCCGCGAACTGGTCGACGCGGTTTTCACGCCCTTGGCGGCGGCCGGCGGCGATCTGCTGGAGACCTGCGTGAGCTTCAGCGACCAGGGCGGTTCGGTGGAGGCGACCGCGCGGGCCCTGTTCGTCCACCCCAATACGGTGCGCTACCGTCTCAAGCGCATCGCCGAAGTCGCCGGCTACTCCCCCAGCTCGCCCAGGGACGCCTATGTCTTGCGGTTGGCCATCACTTTGGGACGACAGCACAGTCAGTAGCCCAAATCTGAGGGCCCTCCTGAGCGGCGGTTTGTAGAGTACGCACAATGTCGGTGCGCCAAATTAGTCACGCCGCGCATCGGCTTGAGTCTGTTCGACGGGCAGGATGTAGGTGTGCTTGTTATCGCAGCTCCCGGCCAGGGTGCCCAAACCCCCGGCTTCCTCTCCGACTGGTTGACTATTGATAGTTTCGCCGACCGCCTCAGCTGGCTGTCCGCGGTAGTGGGGCTCGACCTGGCCCACTACGGGACTGCGGCCGACGCCGAAACCATCCGTGACACCGCGATCGCCCAGCCGCTGCTGGTGGCTTCGGCCCTTGCCGTCGCGCATGAGCTTTTCCCGGACGCCGACTACGGCTGCGGCAGCGCAGATATCGTCGCCGGGCATTCGGTCGGTGAGATCGGGGCTGCCGCCCTCACCGGTGCGATCAATCCGGAGGCCGCGATGGTCTTCGTCCGTGAGCGCGGCCAGGCGATGGCCGCTGCTTCGGCCGTGCAGCCGACCGGCATGTCCGCAGTCATTGCAGGCAAGCCGGACGAGGTTCTCGCCGCGATCGAGGCCGCCGGACTCACCCCCGCCAACTTCAACGGCTCGGGCCAGATCGTGGCCGCCGGCACCCTCGAGCAGTTGCAGACGCTGGCCGACAACGCCCCCGCCCGCGCCCGGGTCATTCCGCTGTCGGTGGCCGGCGCTTTCCACACCGTACACATGGCGCCCGCATCGCAGCGCCTGGAGTTGCTGGCCCGTTCGATCGGCACCGCTCGTCCGGTGGCTCGACTGCTGTCGAACCGTGATGGCGCGGTCGTCGAATCCGGCGCCGAGTATCTCGACCGGATGGTCGCTCAGGTGACCCACCCGGTGCGCTGGGATCTGTGTATGGACACCATGGCTTCGCTCGGCGTTACCGGTCTGCTCGAGCTGGCTCCGGCCGGCACCCTGACAGGCATCGCCAAGCGCAACCTGAAGGGTGTCGAGCTGTTCAATCTCAACACCCCCGATCAACTGGATGACGCACGCGAGTTCTGCGCGCGTCACTCCGAAGCGAAATGAGGATCATGAGTTCGCCTATCAAAGCGTCGCAAGGTGCCCCCTATTCCCGGATTCTCGGGGTGGGCGGGGCCCGCGGCAACCGCGTCGTCGACAACGCCGAGATGTGTACCATCATCGACTCGTCCGACGAGTGGATTCAGCAGCGGACCGGCATCATCGAGCGTCGCTGGGTCGATGACGAGCAGGATGTCTTGACGCTGGCCATCGAGGCCGCCCGCAAGGCGGTCGAGCGCTCAGGAGTCGCCACCGACCAGATAGACAGCGTGCTGGTGAGCTCGGTCTCCAATACCCGCCGCTTCCCGTCGCTGGCGGTTCAGGTGGCGTCGGCACTCGGGCTTCCCGACCCTGCCGCCACCGACCTGCAGGCTGCCTGCGCGGGCTTCTGCTACGGCGTCAGCCTCGCCGACTCCATGGTGCGCACCGGTTCGGCCCATCACGTTCTGGTTGTCGGCGTCGAGGTGCTCAGTCAGCAGACCAACTTCGCCGATCGCTCCACCGCGTTCCTCTTCGGGGACGGCGCGGGCGCCGTGGTCATCGGACCGTCGGACACCCCCGGGGTCGGTCCGGCCGTGTGGGGATCTGCGGTTGACACCGGTGAGATCATCCACTCGGACGATTTCGCCGCCGCCGCCGCAGAGGGCGTCAATCCGAGGATCCACATGGACGGCCACCAGGTCTTCCGCTGGGCGACCGGCTTCATCGTGGAGAAAACTGCCGAAATCCTCGAGGCAGCCGGACTGGCTCCCGAGGATCTCGACGTCTTCATCCCACATCAGGCCAACAACCGCATCACCGATGCGATGTTGCGTCGCCTTAAGCTGCCGGAAAGCGTCGTGGTCAGCCGCGACATCAAGCACATGGGCAACGCTTCGGCAGCGTCCGTCCCGATCGCCATGGAGGCCCTGCTCGAATCGGGCGAGGCCAAATCCGGCGACAACGCCCTGATCATCGGCTTCGGCGCCGGGCTGGTCTATGCCGGCCAGGTCGTCGTTCTGCCCTGACACCCGCTCTCAACTCTCTAGACCACCATCTGGGCCAATAGAAAGGACATTCATCATGGCCACCACCGAGGAAATCCGTTCACAGCTCGCCGACATCGTCAACGACGTTGCTGGTGTCGACCAGGCCGACGTGCAGCTGGAGAAGAACTTCGTGGACGATCTGGACGTCGACTCCCTGTCGATGGTCGAGATCATCTACGCCTGCGAAGAGGCCTTCAGCGTCTCGATCCCCGATGAGGACTCGAAGTCCCTGAAGACCGTGGGCGATGCCGTCTCGTACATCGAGCGCGCGCAGAACTGACCCCTCTTAGGGCCCTTAGGGCCCGCACGTCACCGGTAGGTGCGTGCGGGCCATTCCTTAAACCCTTTTCATCCGGGAGCCTCAATGACCGATGTCGTCATCACAGGATTCGGTGCCATTACCCCGCTTGGCAACGATGCACCTTCTACCTGGCAAGCACTTCTTGCCGGACGCAGCGGCGTCCGTCGTATCGAGGCCGACTGGGCCGATGACCTGCCCGTGCAGATCGCCGGTCAGGTGAATGCGGATCTTACGCAGTGGATCTCGCGCGTCGACTCCCGCCGGATGGACCGTGTCAGCCAACTTGCGTTGGTCGCGGCCCGCGAAGCCTGGTCCGATGCCGGATTCGGCCTCGGCGAGGACAACCAGGTCGATCCCGAACGGCTGGGTGTCTCGGTCGGCACCGGTATCGGCGGCCTGGTCACCACACTGGATCAATGGGATGTACAGCGCGAGAAGGGCGTCCGGCGAGTCAGCCCGTTCACCGTGCCGATGCTGATGGCCAACGCGCCCGCGGCCCATGTCGGACTGCTGGTCAACGCCAAGGCCGGTGTGCATGCGCCGGTTTCGGCGTGTGCTTCGTCCAACGAGGCGATCGCCCTGGGCGCGAACATGTTGCGGCTGGACGAAGCCGACGTCGTGGTCGTGGGCGGCTCTGAGTCGGTCATTCACGCGATGCCGATCGTGGCGTTCGCCCAGATGCAGGCACTCAGCCGCCGCAATGACGAACCCGAACGCGCTTCGCGCCCGTGGGACATTGACCGCGACGGCTTCGTGATCGGCGAGGGCTCGGTGATGCTGGTCATGGAGACGCTGGCCTCGGCGAAGGCCCGCGGCGCCCGGATTTATGGCACGCTGGCAGGCTCTGGCATCAGCGCCGACTCGCACGACATCGTCCAGCCCGAGCCGAGCGGCGCGGGTCAGCTGTCGGCGATGGTCAAGGCCCTGCGCAACGCCGGGCTCGCGCCGTCCGACATCAAGCACGTCAACGCCCACGGCACCTCGACCCCGCAGGGCGATGTGACCGAGGCCAAGTCGATCGCGCATGCCCTCGGATCGAGCGTCAGCGAGACGGTGGTGACCTCCACCAAGTCGATGACCGGCCACCTGCTGGGCGGTGCGGGCGCTCTGGAGACCTTCGCCTCCGTGATGGCTCTGCGTGACCGAGTCTCGCCCCCGACCATCAACCTCGAGCACCAGGAGCCCGGTCTGGAGATCCAGATCGCCGCGAATGAGGCGCGGGAGCTGCCGTCCGGCCCGCTGGCTGCGCTCAACAACTCGTTCGGCTTCGGTGGCCACAATGTGGCGCTGGCGCTGACGAATGACAACATGAC
>NZ_JAVTWX010000146.1:4171-13485 GCF_032229645.1 Brooklawnia sp. | reverse complement strand
CGCTCAGCCGACGCGGTGCAACCAACGGACCGGCGCGTCCTCGCCGGCGTAGCGGAAGACCTCGAGTTCGGCGTCCCAAGGCTCGCCGAGCAACTCGCTCAGCGCATCCTCCAAGCCGATGCCGCCCTGGGAGGCAGTGGCCATTGCGGTGCGCAGCAGATGCTCCGAGATCTGAATGTCTCCGTGCGGACCGGTGGTCGCATGAAAGACACCCAGCTCCGGCGTGAAGGCATAGCGCTGGCCCTCGTCGGCGACGGACGCATCCTCGGTCACCTCGAAGCGGATGCGCTGACAACTGCGCAATGCGCTGGCCAGGGCCGCGGAGCTGCCCGAGGGCCCCGTCCACGAGAACTCCGTGCGCAACGTGCCCGGTTCGGCCGGCTGCTGCGTCCACTCGAAGTTGACGGGCGCGCCAAGAACCGCGCCTGCCGCCCACTCGATGTGCGGGCACAGCGCAGTAGACGTCGAGTGCACGAAAATGACTCCACGCGACATGGTTCCCATCCCGGCTCCTCTCGCTTTCAGGTGTGCCTTCCCCTGCAACCTGCGCGATGGCTCCGCCGACGGAACACGAACTGTTCGATTTGTCTATTGATTCTGCCTCAATTGAAGCCCAGATGCCAGCCGGTCGGCTTGGATCACTCCCGCGGGCGACGGATCAGCAGATGACCAGCGAAGAATCAACGCAGCAATTCCTCATACACGTCCCGGTATTGCCGGGCGAGAGTCTCCACCGTGTGCTGCTGAGCCACCTCACGAGCACGTCGGCTCAGGTCCGCGCGCAATCGTTCGTCGGTCAGGCAGCGGACGATGAGATCGGCGAGTGCCTGCACGTCTTCGGACGGGAACGTGAGGCCGCCGCCTTCTTCGTCCAAGAAGTCCGCCATGCCTCCCACCCGGCTCCCGACGGACGCCACCCCCATTCCCATGGCCTCAAGAAGCGCCAGCCCCGCGGCTTCGGCGCGCGATGGCAGCACGAAGAGGTCAGCGGCTGCGTAGTACGGATAGGGATCCTGCGCACCCATGATGTGGACGACACCGTCGATCCCCAACGCGCTCACCGCGTCATCGGTCAGCGGCAGATCATTGTTCCCGACCAGATAGAGATGCGCCTCAGGCAGTCGCTGATGGACCTTGGCGAATGCCTCAACCAGGATGTCGATCCCTTTCATGAGGGTGAGGGCTCCGACGAACACCACCGCCGGATGGCTGAGTTCCTTCGGAACGATATCGGCAGGTTCCCTCGGCGACCCTACGGTCGCGTTGCACACTGTTCGCAGCCGATCGGCAGGAACTCCGCGGGCGATCATCGCCTTGGTCACCGCTTGGCTTACACCGACCGCCCGGTCGGCGAACCTCATGAGGTATGAACTGCGCTGCCACTCGTTGTGGACCGTCGCGATGATCGGAACGCCCGCGAAGAGCAGCCGCGCCACCAGCACCGCGGTTACGGTGTGCGCATGGATCACATCCGGACGAAAGCTCAACACGAGTCGCCGTGCCTGCCACACCGACCGCACGACCCCCTGCGGGCTGCGATCCCCGACGGCGATCGATTCGACGTGCACCCCGCGCGCCTCAAGGAAGGCCGCATAGTGGCCACCGGCGCTCGCCACCACCACGTCATCGCCCTGAATCACCTGCGTGATGCTCAGGTCCACCACGACATTGACGATCCCGTTGGGATGCGACAGGGTGTTGACCAGATGTAAGACCCTCAAGCTGCTGCCTCCTGCGCATCGATCCTGTGGAAGCCTAGCGAACCTTCGGCCCGATTCGCCAAGCAGAACAGCTCGTCCCAGACAGTTCCAGCTTGTCACAGGCACACAGATATAACAGTCGCACAGATATACTTGCCTGGCATCAGCACAGAGCACAGGGAGCCAGATGAGCCAGAACGAGCAATCGAAGAAGGCGCGCCGCGGCTTCGATGGACCAGACGATGGCGACTCCGACTATCTGCTGCCCGATCAAAGCGAGACGCCCGAGACGAAGACCAGCACCCGGCGCCGCAGCCGCCGCGCGTTCGCGATCATGGCGGGCCTGTTGGGACTCGTGTTGCTCGTTATCGCGGGTTTTGCGGTCTTCTACGCCAAGTCGGCAAACGACGCGCTGAACGACATGGGCCGTGAGCAGATGCTCCCGCATTCCACGCCGAGTTCGACCCAGGAAGCGTCCCAGTCGGCAGGAATGAACATCCTGCTGCTCGGCAGCGATAGCCGCGGCACCGGCGACCAGGGCAGGTCCGACGTCTTGATGATGGCTCACATCAGCCAGGACCGCGAACATGTCTATCTGATTTCCTTCCCACGAGATATGTGGGTCACCGTCCCCGGGCATGGCGAGGCGAAGATCAACGCCGCTTACGCCTGGGGAGGCGCACCGCTGACCGTCCAGACCGTTCAAGATCTCACCGGCGCACAGATCGATCATGCGGTGCTCATCGATTTTGAGGGCTTCATGGCGGTCGTCGACACCATCGGTGGTATCGACGTCTATAACTTCGTTGCATCGGATCCCGGCGATTTCACGTTCCCTGAGGGCATGATCCATCTCGATGGCAGGTCGGCATTGGCCTTCACCCGCGAACGCTACGATCTGCCCAACGGCGATCTCGACCGGGCCCGGCGGCAACGCGATGTGGTGATGGCGGTGGTCAAGAAGATTGTCACGCCCGAGGTGCTGGCCGACCCGGGCAAGTTCGCCACGGTGCTCAGCACTCTTGCCCCCTATTTCACGGTTGACGAAGGTTTCAGCGGCGCCGAGATCACCAAGTTGGCACTATCGATGCGAGCTACCGACGGCGACGCTCTGCGGTCCTTGCAGGCTCCGATCTCGGGATTCGGCACCTCGTCCGATGGTCAGTCAATCGATCTTGTCGATGCCGCGGGTGTGGCAGAACTGGGTGACGCGCTGAAGAACGACACCATGGACGCCTACTGGCAGGCGCACCGCGACGATCCCGCCGTGCGGCACCCCTGATCTCGTGCGATCTCAATGCCGAAAACCTCTCTCGTCACACAGTTCACGACTCGCCACAGTTCACGACTCGCCACACAGTGCATGACGAGTCCCTACCGGGCGGGGACGAGGCCGATCGTCGCGGCTGTCGCGATCCTCACTCGTTCTCGACCGCGGGCATCGCGGTCGTCCTGAGTGCGGCACGCTTGGGCAGCGGCCGAACTGTCGAGGGAATCATCGGCAGCGCGCCGATGGGGTCCACCGTGCCGTTCGAAGGGTCGTGATCGTCCGACGAAGGGTCGCGGGCGTCGGTGACCTCCGAGGGGTCGCGGACGGCTTCTTCGGACGAGAGGTAGTAGTCGCCGGTATAGCGGTAGCCGTCGTACGATCCAGAACGCTTGGGGGGAACTCGGTTGAGTACAACACCCAGCGGCCGTCCACCTACACGCTCAAGATTGGTCCGCGCCTTTTGCAGGGCATCGATGGTCGTCTTACCCACGGCCGTCACCAGGACGGCGCCATCCATACTGTGGCTGAGCACGGCCGCATCGGTCACCGGGATCAGCGGCGGAGCGTCCACGATGACGACTGCCGACTCGGCCAGATGGTGAACGAGGTCGTGCATCCGCTGAGAGCCGAGCAACTCACTGGGATTCGGCGGGATCTTGCCCGCGGCGATAACTGTGAGATAGCCGCGGGAACCTACCGTCTGCGCAACATCGGTTATGGACGCTCGTCCTACCAGCACGTCGGTCAGGCCGACCTCACCGGGAAGGCCGAAGATGCCTGCCACGACCGGACGTCGAAGGTCCCCGTCGATCAACACGACACGTTGACCACCCTCGGCCAATGTAACTGCCAAGTTGGTAGAGATCGTTGACTTGCCTTCGGACGGCAATGCACTGGTGACCACGATCGTGCGCGGCGGATCGTCGACATTCATGAATTGAATATTGGTCCGTAGTTCGCGCATGGCCTCGGAGACCGCGCGCAGATTATCGTGTCCGGTGCCGGCGCTGGCGCCTGCGAACGGGATGAGGAGGTACTCCCCGGTGAACGACTTCTCCTCGGGTATGCTGCCAACGATCGTGAGGCCGGTCCCCCTTTCGACGGCTTCGGCCGAATGCACCCTTCGGTCGAGGGTGAAGCGCAGGAATGCGTACGAAGCGCCCGCAACCAGCCCGAGTAGCCCGCCAATGGCGATGGCCAGACGCGTATTGGGCGACGTCGGCGAGTCTGGCAGGCGAGCGGAATCGGCGGCTTCGAGCCGTATCCGGGCGGGTGCATCCCCCTGTGCGCTGCCTTCGATACGCTCGATCTCGGCCTGCATGGCCCGAACCCAGGCACTGGCCAGGTCTCGGGCCTCTTCCGGCGTCGGCCCAGTGGCCTGGACCTCGATGATCACAGTGTTGAGGGGGTTCGAGACGCTCACCCGCTTGACCAAGGCCTCGGGCGTGGTGTCCAAACCTAGCTCCGCAATGGCGTTCTCGGCGACCGATCGCCAGCTGCCGATCTCTACGTAGGACTTCACCATCGACAGCGCGAGGCCATTGTCAGCCGGATTGCTCGACTCCGTGTTGATGGCCACGACGTAGCCATTGGCATCAGCCGTATAGACCTTGGGCTGCAGCGCGGCCCAGCCGAATGCCAAAGCGGCACCGATCACAGCACCCAGAATGATGCCGACCCAGTGCGAGCGGACTATACGCAGATAATCGCGAAGCTCCATCTTTTCCTTTGCGATCAGGCAGTGCTGGAGGACCGTGTTCGCTACTCTCCAAACCAGCTACCCGGCGAACTCTTCTCGGGGGGTGCGAGACGCAAGATTGTTGGTTGATAAAAAGTTTAGCAGATTCTCGTTGCCTAGTGAAAATCACTTTCAGTCCAGCGCTGGCGACGTCCCCGCGACAAGCCCTTCCGGCTCACGCGCTCGACTATCATCGGAATCAACTCACCGAACGGAGCCCGTATGTTCGAAATCCTGACCGTCTGCACCGGGAACGTGTGCCGGTCTCCACTCGCAGAGTTGCTGCTTCGTTCGAAGCTATCCGGGTTACCCGGACGCATCCACAGCGCGGGAACGTACGATCTGGGCTCGGCACCAATGACCACACAGGCTCAGCAACTGGCCGTCCAGCATGGCGTGTCCGCACAGCTTGCGGCAGCTCACCGTTCCCAATCGCTGTTCGACCAAGACCTGACCAGCCCCGACCTCATTCTCGTCATGACACGAAGCCACCGCCGCGACGTGCTCGAACTGATGCCGACGCGCATGCGATCAGTCTTCACCATCCGAGAGTTCGCACGGCTGGCACGGACCTGCACTGACGTCGCTATTATCACCGCCGCCCGACAAGCCGAACGCGAGCCATCGGCACGGCTGCGTGCCGCGGTTGGTGTCGTCGCGTCGATACGCGGAATGGGCCAAGCAGCGCCGGCCGACCCCACTGACGATGACGTCACCGATCCGTATCGTCGGTCGTGGGAGACCTATCAGCTGTCCGCGAATCAACTCATTCCCGCAGTGGACGAGGTCGCGCGGATCGTCCGTCTGGCCGCTACGAACCGCCCGGATCAGTAGGCACCCTGGGGCGAGATCATCGTCTTGACCGTCTTCAGGACAATCACCACATCGCCCAGAAGCGACCACCTCTGCACATAGCGCAGGTCCAGCTTGATGCTGTTCTCCAGGCTCAGATCGGATCGTCCGCTCACCTGCCACAGGCCCGTGATGCCCGGTTTGATCAACAATCGGCGAAGCCCCACGTCAGGGAACTCATCGAGTTCTCGCTCCAGGTGAGGACGAGGACCTACAATGCTCATCCGACCGCGAAGAGCGGTCCAGAACTGCGGCAGTTCATCGAGCGAGTACTTACGCAGAATGCGGCCGACCCGGGTGATACGAGGGTCGTCGTCCATCTTGAACAACGGCCCATCGCCCATTGACTGGTGACGCAAAACCTCAAGCCTTGCCTCGGCATCCACCGCCATGCTGCGGAATTTGTGAATCGTGAATGGCTTGCCACGCAGACCCACCCGTTGCTGGCGAAAGATGATAGGACCGCGATCGTCCAAATAGATCGCGATAGCGATGGCCAGGAAGACAGGTGACAGCACGACGAGAGCGAGCGTGGAGAAGACGATGTCGAATACCCGCTTGGCGCGCAGCGTCCAGCCACTCAGCTGCGGAAGGCCGAGGTGACCGAGATCGAAGCCTGCGACCTCTTGGATGCTGACCCGGGAGCCCACCGCGTCCAAGATGTCCAAGGCCAGAATGACGCTGGTGTGCGATCGCTCGAGACCCCAGACGAGATCGCGGAGCTGCTCGGTCGACAACTCCCCACCCGCGACCACGACCGACCGGTATGCGCCGCTCGCCACCAGATCGGGAATCTGTTTGAGAGATACCTGCGGCAGGCGAGTATCCTCCGAGCTCAGCTGAGACTGGTGGGGCCCGACCAGACATGAAGCGGTGGGCGTCAATCCGAATTCTCGCGTGCGACGCAACTGATGAATCACGCGAGACGTTTCGGCCACCGATCCGACGACGATCGTCGGCATCAGATGCTGTCCCCGCAGCCGAGCGTTGCTCAACCGCAGCCTCGCAACCCACCGGAATGCCAGTAGCAAGATCGTGCCGAGCGGCAACGCTATGAGGAAGTAGGAACGCGAGAGCTCCGCCTTCAAAAGATACGAGCCGATGGCGATGACGCCAAATGTGTGCAGACTTCCCGCCAACACCAGCTTGTACTCTTCGAGCCCCGCCGCGACAACGCGGCGGTCCCTGGAACCCACCACACTCAAGATCAACAGCCACACGACCGTCACGAAGCCGGCCTCCCATACCGGGTCATTTGCCAAGGCCAGAGATGGCGCGCCGAAACGCACCAGGTAGCTGATCGCGACCGCAGCTGAGACCACAATCACGTCACCGACACTCAGCAGCTTGTGGAACCGCAGGTACCAGTCGTCGGCGGATACCACCCCGAATAGAGGCCTTGTCGTGGTGGGCCGATCAAGACCCGAGACCCAGGGCTGTATCCGACTATCGATTGACCTGTCGACTGACAATGTGGACCCCTTGAGCGAGGAGACAGGGATCACGTGAGGGGGCACGTACTAGACGTTTGTCTAACTTTGATGATCCGCAGGTCACACTACCCTAGGACTTCCGTCTATCGTCAACCCTGCCAAATTGGCCAGCCCGTGGACACGGACTTCTGGGCAGAGCGACAAATCTGGCGGTGGCGAGCCGCTTCGCGCTCGTTGCTGGACCTGCGCAGCGCTGCCGTTGCTGGACCTGCGCAGGGCTGCCTCAGATGAGGTAGCTTGGCCGCCATGGACGTAGCGGATGGGCCGATCGTCAGCCCCTACGGCAGCTGGGCCTCACCGATCGGCATCGCCGACGTAATCGCAGCGGGCGCGTCGATGCGAGAGTTGGTGGCCGATAGCGGCTGGTTGTGGTGGTTGGAGACGATCCCCGATCAGGACGGTCGCAGCACGGTGATGCGGCTGCTTCCCAGCGGGGCCGCACAGGAGATCACCCCCACCGCCAATGTGCGCAGCCGCGTCAACGAGTACGGCGGCGGCGCTTTCGATGTGCGCGACGGCATCTTGGTCTATTGCGATGATGTCGATCGCAGCGTGAAGCTACGTACTCCCGACGGGAGCGTTCACCGGTTGACTACCGCCGATCCGGTCGTCCGCTATGGCGATCTGCGCGTCTACCCTGGTGCCGGGTTGGTGTTGGCGATCCGCGAGGATCATCGCGTTGATGGTGAACCCGAGACCACACTTGTTGCACTCGGCTGGCCTTCGGTCGACGGCGGGCCCGGCAGCGAGACCGTGCTGCAGCACGGCGCCGACTTCTACGCCAACCCAGCACTGTCGAACGATGGACGATTGGCCTGGCTGGAATGGAACCATCCGTCCATGCCGTGGGACTCAACCCTGCTGAAAGTCGGACGGCTGGTCACCGCCTCAGCCGGCTGGCGGCTCGCTGACGTCCAGCTGATCATCGGCGAACCGGCTGGCGGGGCGGAGGGCATCGCCATTCATCATCCGCGCTGGAACGACGACGACAGCCTGATCTTCACCAGCGAGGAGTCCGGATTCTTCCAACTCTGCGAATGGTCGCCGGACGGGATTCGCGCCCTCACCGAAGGCCCCCGCGACCACGACCTGCCGCTCTTCGTGCTGGGCAACCACGTCACCGCCGCGCTCGACGACCACCGGATTCTCAGCTGGCAACTCGACGAAGGCTTCTGCCACCTCGAGATCGTCTCTCGTCGCGGCGAACCCCCGAGGCGCCTGGCCGGGATGTCGTCGGTGGATTCGGTGGCCAGCACCAACAGCGTCGGCTATGCGATCGTCGATCGTCCCAGAGACCATACTGCGCTCGTCCGCGTGGAGCCCGATGGTGCCCTGAAGGTCCTCCGCTCGACCGGGGAGTCGCCCGCTCGTGCGGTGACCTCGGTGCCGCGGTCGCTGGTCTTCGAGGGACGCACAGGCGAGGTGCAGGCCTGGTATTACCCGCCCACCAACGACGCCTTTCAGGGGCCGACCGGCACGCGACCACCAGCGCTGGTGCGTGTACACGGCGGCCCGACAGCGATGGCGACCAATGGCTACTACGCCACCGTCCAGTTCTGGACCTCGCGCGGCATCGCGGTGCTCGATGTCAACTATTCGGGCTCCGCCGGGTTCGGACGCGACTGGCGCGAACGGCTGCTCGGTGCCTGGGGCAGAGCCGACGTCAGCGACTGCATCGACGCGGCCGATGCGGCCATTGACGCGGGACTGATCGATCCTGGACGCATCGCCATCGCCGGCGGCTCGGCGGGCGGATTCACCGTACTGAGGGCGCTGATGAACTCGGACCGGTTCACGGCGGGCATCGTCCGCTACGGCGTGAGCGACCTGAAGGCGCTGGTTGGCGGGCACAAATTCGAGTCACACTATCTGGATTCGCTGGTCGGTCCGTGGCCCGAAGCGGCGCAGCGGTATGAGGACCGCTCCCCCATCAACACCCTCGACCGGTTGAACTCGCCGATCCTGATCCTGCAGGGCACCGAGGATCCGGTCGTCCCGATGGCTCAATCGACCGCGCTGGCCGACGCTGCACGAAGGCGCGGGCTGCCCATGGCGATGCGGATCTTCGAGGGAGAAGGCCACGGCTTTCGCAGTTCGGCTGCGCGCGCGGACGCGTTGGCGGCCGAACTCAGCTTCCTCGCCCAGATCTTCGGGTTCCTGCCCGCGGACGACTTGCCCGAGCTGGAGATCGAGGGGTTGGCGAGGCGCTGAGCAGGCGGGAAGCCTTGAGCAGGCGGGACCGCCTGTCCGGCGCCGTTTCG
>NZ_JAVTWX010000146.1:0-4071 GCF_032229645.1 Brooklawnia sp. | reverse complement strand
GCTGAGCAGGCGGGAAGCCTTGAGCAGGCGGGACCGCCTGTCCGGCGCCGTTTCGGGCTACGCGTCCGCGTGGCGAAGCCTTGAGCAGGCGCCGTTTCGGGCTGCGCGTCCGCGTGGCGAAGCCTTGAGCAGGCGGGACCGCCTGTCCGGCGCCGTTTCGCGCTGCGCGTTCGCGTGGCGAAGCCTTGAGCAGGCGGGACCGTCTCTACAAGCTGCCGAAAATCGCGGCGACTGCCGATCTGTCCAGTGCCTCCACCATCAGCTGCCGCCAATAGCAAAAGCCCCGAACATCCGCCAGCCGCTGTGATTTCCGGCAGCCGCTGCGAGCCAACACCGAGCACTCCGCCAGCCACTGCGACTTCCGGCAGCCGCTGCGGCGAACAAGCCCGTCGGATCACGGCCAGCGCGCCGCCAACGAAATGACCCCCGCCGCAGCCAGCGCGCTCAGGATCAGCGCGTACAGGGCGAAGCGATCAGTCACTTCGACGAGTTCCTCGTCGTAACCGATCGAGCTCGCGATGGTCTCGTAGACACCACGCAGATCGCCAAGCGACTCTGCCGAGTACTTCTTGCCACCCGAGTTCTTGGCCACCAGCGCCAGCTCGGCATGATTCACCGGCACCGGGACGCGCACGCCCTCCTCGTAGACGTAGCCGCCGGCAGTGCCGTAGGCGATCGTGTAGATCGGAACGTTCTGTTCCTTGGCAACCGTGGCCGCCTCGCCCGAATCGCGGCCGATGTTCGTGTAGCCGTCCGACAACAAGATGATCGCCCCGGGCGCCGGTTCGTCCGGATGATCCGGATCGGGTGGCGCGAGCAGCAGAGCGTCCAAGGAGGTATAGATCGCTTCGCCGATAGCGGTCGCCGGCTCAAGCTCGATCGCATCGATGGCGGCCTTCAACGCGGTGCGGTCGGTGGTCGGGGGCGTCGCGATCTGGGCTGTGCCCGAGAAGGTCACCAATGCGATATTGAAGGTCGACGGCACCATATCGACGAACTCCTTGGCCGCGGTCTGCGCGGCCTCGATACGGCTCGGCGACACGTCCTGAGCCCGCATCGAGCGCGAGATATCGATCGTGATGACCACGGTCGCCCGCTCCCGCGGCACCTGCGTGACGGCCTGCGGCTGGGCATAGGCCAGCACCAGCGAGCCCATCGCCAGCAACGAGGCACCCACCGAGATGTGCCGCTTCAGTGCCGAATCCCGCGGAATCACCAGATCCAGCCGAGTCCGGCCGCGCCGTCGTCCGCCGCTTTGCACCCGCCGCGAGGCCACCAGGTAGAAGCCCAGTACCGCCGCCACGATCAGCAGCAGCCATAGCCTGCCAGGATGCATGAACTCCAACATCGGTACCATCACGGCCACCTAGCTGCCATCGACACTGCGCCAAGCGAGGCGACGACGGCGAACGCGAGCGCGTACAGCGCCCAGCGGGCCGTCACTTCCTTCTTCACGTCCTCATAGGTCACATCGGATCGCATCTGATCGTAAGCGTTGTTCAGCTGGTCGGCAGACTTCGCGTCCACCGCGGCACCGCCGGTGATCGCCGCGATCTGCTGCAAGGTCGCGGTGTCGGGAGCCACGTTGTAGCGCTGACCGTCGATATCGACGTACCCGTTGAGGGTGCCGAACGCGATCGTGTTGACGATCACGTCTTGATCGTGCGCATTGGCCGCAGCCTGCTCGGGACTCACCTCGCCACCGGTGTTGGCTCCGTCCGAGAGCAGGATCACCATGCCAGGGGCCGGATCCTCACCCTCCTCGCCGGGGGCGTGCGCGATCGCGTCCAGTGCAGCCATCAAGGCGCCGCCGATATCGGTGCCATCCTCCAACGTCAGCGCGTCGATATAGCGGGTGATCATGCCGCGATCGTTGGAGGGCTGAGTGAGCACCCGGGGAGTTCCCGACAAGGCGACGAGCGCGATGTTGTATGACTCGGGCAGCTGCCCGATGAAGTCCTTCGCGGCCTGCTTCGAGGCGTCCAGCCGAGTGGGCGGGATGTCGGTGGCCTGCATCGACTGCGAGAGGTCGAGCACCAGCACCACCGTCGCGCGTTCGCGGGGTACCTTCTCGGTACCCGCCGGCCGCGCCCAGGCGCCGGTGATGGCGATCAGCGCACAGAGCACCATCGCCACCGAAACATGCCGACGCCACTGCGACTGCTTCGGCAACACCGCGCCGACGATGCCGGTCTGGGTGTACCGCATGCCCCGGTTGCGCTTCAGCCGCAAGAGCACGATGTAGGCGATCACCAGGATCGGCAGGATGATCAGCGCCCACAGCCGCTCGGGATTGAAGAACTCCCACAGCCAGACCTGAGTCGTGTCGCTGGTCACTTGCTCACCCCCTGCGGGGGCTGATGCAGCACAGCGGCGGTCTGCCGGTAGGTCAGGACGAAGCGTGCGATGTCACTCACCCAGTCGCGATCGGTCTGCAGCCGAATGTGGCCGACGCCGGCGCGGCGCATGGCGGTGTCGGTGCGTTCGCGCTGGGCGGCGCTGGCACGGTCGATCAGTCGGCGCGCGCGTGCGTCCGAGGTGTTGACGAAGCGCGCGAAATCGGTCTCGGGATCGCGGATCAGCAGTTCGCCGACATCGGGAAACTCCATCTCGCCGGCGTCGATCACCTCGATACACAAGACCTGATTTCGCACCGCGAGGCGACGCAGCGGACGCTCCCAGCTGGGAGGTGCGGCCGGATCGAGTTCTTCGTCCCCCGGATCGAGGAAATCGGAGACGACCAGTCGCATGCCGCGACGCCGCTGAGTACGGATCAACGCCTCAATGCCCTCGGCGAGGCCGAGTGTGGCCGGCTGGTTGTCACGTTCGATCGGATCGTCCAGCAGTTTACCGAGCAACCCGTAGAGAGCCTGGCGTCCCGACCGCGCCGGGAAACGCTTCACCGAATCCGAGTGCATCACCATGCCGCCGAACCGGTCGCCCATCTTCTGGCTGATGAAACCCAGCGTGGCGATCGCCGCGATGCCGAGATCGCGCTTGGTCACCCCCGCGGTTCCCCAGTTCATCGACGGGGTCGCATCGAGCAACGCCCACACCTCGAGCTCGCGGTCGGCCATGGTGTCGCGTACATGCGGCGTCGTGGTCCGAGCTGTCACCGCCCAGTCCATTCGGCGCACATCGTCTTGCCCCGGCACGTAGATGCGGGCGTCGTTCAGATCGGAGCCGGGCCCGGGCAGCAGCCCGAGATGGTCGCCTTGCAGGAAGCCTTCGAGCCGTCGGACGACGGTCAATTCAAGCCGACGCAGCGCGGCCTCCGGGGCGAGCTTGTTGAGCGGCACCGTGGGGCCGGTGGGCTCACGCAGCACACTGGCCGCGGCGCCCACATCGCGCCGGCCGTTCGCCTGCGTGGTGCCGGTCTTCGAAACCGTGAAATCAGGTCCGCTCATCTATGCCCGAAGATCACTCGTAGCTCGGCTGGTGACGGTGCTGGGTGCGGCTTGCGGCGCGCTGCTCCTGATTCCAGACCGGCGTTGGCGCCGGCACCATCGCGAGAATCCGCTCCACCACCTGCAGCGCAGAGATGTTGTCGGCGATCGCGTCGAAGCTGAGCACCAGACGATGCGCCATGACATCCTTGGCAACCGCCTGCACATCGGTCGGCAGCACATAGTCACGGCCGTGAATCAGGGCGACCGCGCGGGCGGCTGCGGTCAGGCCCAAGGTGGCCCGCGAGGAGTTGCCGATCTGGACCACCCGCGTCAGGTCCGGCATGTTGAACTCGGCCGGGTTACGGGTCGCCAGCACCAGCCGGACGATGTACTCGGCGACCAGGTTGTGCACGAAGACGTGAGACGCCATGCCCTGCAACTGGAAGGTCAGCTCGGGGTTGAGGATCGGTCGCGGGGTCGGCGGGCTCACCGACATGCGGCGCAGGATCTCGAATTCCTCGTTGCCCTTCGGGTAGGGCACATCGACCTTGAGCAGGAAGCGGTCGCGCTGGGCCTCGGGCAACGGGTAGACACCCTCGGACTCCACCGGATTCTGGGTGGCGATGACGATGAACGGCTTCTTCATCGGGAAGGTCTGGCCGGCGATCGAGACCTGCTTCTC
>NZ_JAVTWX010000145.1:23161-25965 GCF_032229645.1 Brooklawnia sp. | reverse complement strand
GGTGAATAGCGGCAGGCGCTGCCAGGGCTTAGAGTTGAACCGCGCGCCGGGATCTCAGCCGGTGCCACCTCTACCCTGGTTACCACCCTGGGTACACATGTGGTGAAGGAGATTTGGTGAGCACTACTCCAACTCAGGCCCCTGTGGCGGCCGTCATCGTGCTGGCGGCGGGGGGCGGTACCCGCATGAAATCGAAGAATTCGAAGCTGCTGCATCCGGTCGCCGGACGTGCCATGCTCAGCTACGCGCTGGACGCCGCTCAGACGCTGAACCCCGCGAAACTGGTCGTCGTCGTGGGACATCTGCGTGAGCAGGTGGAAGCGCTCCTCGACGAGAGCTACCCACAGGTGACCATCGTCGAACAGCCGGTCCGCAACGGCACCGGAGGCGCGGTGCAGTGCGCGATCGGGGCATTGGGTGAGATCAACCGCGAAGTCGTGGTCACCTATGGCGATGTGCCGATGCTCACGGGCGAGACCCTGGGCGAACTCGTCGCGGCGCATCGGGCGGGCGGCAATGCCTGCACGGTGCTGACCGCCGTGGTGCCCGACCCGACCGGCTACGGACGAATCGTCCGCGAGGGCGGTCAGGTCGCCAAGATCGTCGAGCACCGCGATGCCAACGAGGCCGAGCGGCAGATCCGTGAGATCAACTCGGGTATCTACGTCTTCGACGGCAAGGTGCTCCGCGAAGGACTGGCGAGCCTGAAGCCCAACAACGATCAGGCCGAGCTCTACCTCACCGACGTGCTCGGCTACGCCCGCGGGCACCAGGGCAACGTCGGCGCCTACCTGACCGACGACATCTGGCAGACCGAGGGCGTCAACGACCGCGTCCAGCTGGCCCGGATGAACGCCGAAGTCAACCGCAGGATCGTGGAACGCTGGATGTTGGACGGGGTGACCGTCGTCGATCCCAAGACCACCTGGATCGAGGCTGATGTCGACCTCGAGACCGATGTCACCATCCTGCCGAACACCCAGCTGCTCGGTGCTACCTCTGTGGCCACCGGCGCGGTGATCGGACCAGACACCACGCTGCGCGATGTCGAGGTGGGTGAGAACGCCCACGTGATCCGCACCCATGGCGAGCTGTCGGTCATCAACTCGGATGCAGAAGTTGGCCCCTTCGCCAGACTGCGTCCGGGCACCGTGCTCGGCGCGCACGGCAAGATCGGTACCTTCGTCGAGACGAAGAACGCCCAGATCGGCGACGGCTCGAAGCTGCCGCACCTGACCTACTGCGGCGATGCCTTCATCGGTGAAGGCGTCAACGTCGGCGCCGGCACGATCTTCGCCAACTACGACGGCTCTCACAAGTCGCCCACCCACCTGGGCAATGACGTCTTCATCGGGTCGAATTCAGTGCTGGTCGCTCCGCTTGACATCGGCGATGGGGCCTTCGTCGCTGCCGGCTCGGCCGTCGTGGACGATGTGCCGCCGGGCGCCCTGGCAGTCGCCCGCGGACGCGAGCACATCTCGGCGGATTGGGTGCATCGCAAACGAGCCGGATCGTCGGCCTCGGACGCCGCCAACGATTCTGAGGGGGAAATTCACCCCGCGGTTGCCGAAGCTCGCGCCAAGCTGCGTGAAGAAAATCAGGAGGATGATCAGTGAGCGGTGTGAAGCGTCCGACGGACAAGCACCTGATGCTCTTCACAGGGCGGGCCAATCCAGAGCTCGCCCAATCAGTGGCCGAACTCATGGGAGTGGAGCTGACTCCCCGCCGGCTGATCAGCTATGCAAACTCCGAGGTCTACGTGCGTTACGAGGAGTCCGTGCGCGGATCGGATGCCTTCGTCATCCAGTCGCACCCGGCGCCGGTCAACGAGTGGCTGATGGAGCAGCTGATCATGGTGGACGCGCTCAAGCGGGCGTCCGCCAAGCGAATCACCGTGGTTGCGCCCTGCTATCCCTATGCCCGGCAGGACAAGAAGCATCTGGGACGAGAGCCGATCTCGGCTCGGCTGATCGCCGACCTGTATTGGGTGGCAGGTGCCGACCGGATCATGACCGTCGACCTGCACACCGCCCAGATCCAGGGCTTCTTCAATGGACCGCTCGACCATCTCACCGCGCTGCCGGTGCTGGCCGACTACGTCGAGAAGAAATACGACACCTCCAAGATGACCATCGTCAGCCCGGACGCCGGACGAGTGCGCCTGGCCGACACCTGGAGCGACCGGCTGCACGCGCCGCTGGCAATCATCCACAAGCGTCACGATCCGACGGTCGCCAATCAGGTCAAGGTGCACGAGGTCGTCGGTGAGGTCGCCGGACGCACGTGTCTGCTGGTGGACGACATGGTCGACACCGCCGGAACCATTTGTCAGGCAGCCGAGGCGCTCGTCGATCATGGAGCTGACAAGGTCATCGTCGCTGCCACGCATGCGATCCTGTCGGGTCCCGCCGCTGAGCGGTTGAATGCGGGGCCCTTCGAGGAGATCATCTTCACCAACACCTTGCCCATTCCCGAGGGTGTCGAGTTGGAGAAGGCGACTGTCTTGTCGGTGGCGCCGTTGCTGGCTCAGGCGATCCATGAGGTCTTCGAGGACGGCTCGGTGGCAAGTCTGTTCGCCGGGGGCTCGCAGTACTGATTAGGGCCTGACGCGGTAATTCATCGGAGGTCCTTAATGGCCGCTGCTTCTTGGATGCTTCGTGAAGCTGCTGCCGGAAGTGACAGGTGCTGCCGGTCAGTACGCTCGTACTCACAGCGGCTGCCAAGAGTCGCAAAGGCTTCCGATCATTCGCTAGCGGTTGTTGTTTTCGGTAGCCGCTGGGACTTGGCCCGGGCATTTCGGTAGC
>NZ_JAVTWX010000145.1:0-23061 GCF_032229645.1 Brooklawnia sp. | reverse complement strand
GGCATTTCGGTAGCTGCTGGGACTGGGCCCGGGCATTTCGGTAGCTGCTGGGACTTGGCCCGGGCATTTCGGTAGCTGCTGGGACTTGGCCCGGGCATTTCGGTAGCTGCTGGGACTGGGCCCGGGCATTTCGGTAGCTGCTGGGAGGGGCCGCTTCACTTCGGCCAGGTGGACGGACATCTCGATTCGCAGCAACTCTGCTCGGCAGGGTAGGATCAGGACGCTACTTGGCGAGGGGCAAGCGATTGCAAACCCGTGATCGACTGGTTGGCGGCATTCGATGCCGCATTCCTCCTCCCGCTGAGCCCATGAGTTCACAAATTGGAGTTGAGGAGTTCCACATGGTCGATACCATCCCGCTGACCGCGGAAGCCCGTGCTGAGTTCGGCAAGGGCGCTGCCCGTCGGATTCGCCGCGCGGATAAGATTCCCGCCGTCCTTTACGCCAACGGCCACGAACCGGTACACGTCACCCTGCCCGGCCACGAGTCGATGCTGGCCCTGCGCCAGGCCAACGCTTTGCTGAGTATTGCGCTGCCCGACGGCACTGAGCATCTGGCTCTGCCGAAGCAGATTCAGCGTCATCCGGTGAGCAACCACATCGAGCACGTCGATCTGCTGATGGTCTTCCGCGGCGAGCACGTCACTGTCCAGATCCCAGTCGTGGTGACCGGCGAGCCGGAGGGCGCCGTGCTGGTCAACACCGAGCGCACCGAGATCACTGTCAAGGCTGAGGCCACCAACATTCCGGCCCACGTCGAGGTCTCCATCGCCGGTCTGGAGGTCGGTGCCCAGATCCTCGTCGGCGACATCGTGCTTCCCGACGACGTCACGCTCGATGACGATGCCGAGGCGCTGGTCCTCAGCATCAATGCCGCTGCATCGGTCGATGAGATGCTCGATGCCGGCGAGGCTGAAGGGGCCGCCACCGCGGATACCGAGGCCGCCGAGGGTGACTCCGAGGCGTGAGCACCTGGCTGCTCGTAGGGCTGGGCAACCCCGGCCCGGACTATGAGCGCACCCGGCACAATGTCGGTTTCATGATCGCGGATGAGCTCGCCCGGCGTGCCCGGGCGAGCTTTTCCGCGCCGCGGGGAATGCGTGCTTCGGTGGCTGAGACCGTCATCTCATCCGCCGGAGTGGGATCGCCACCCGGCGACAAGCTGGTGCTGGTCAAGCCGCGGACCTTCATGAACGAATCAGGGCAGGCGGTCGGCAAACTGGCGTCCTTCTATAAGGTGCCGGTCGATCACGTGATCATCGTCCATGACGAGATCGACCTGGAGTTCGGGCAGCTGCGCATCAAGCGGGGCGGCGGTGACAACGGGCACAACGGCCTGAAGTCGGTGCGGGCGCACCTGCACACCGGCGACTTCTACCGCGTCCGCTTCGGTGTCGGACGACCAACCGGCCACCATGCCGCCGCCGACCATGTGCTCGCCACCTTCCCCTCGTCCATGCGCGAAGACCTGGCGGCCGAGGTGCAGCGGGCTGCCGATGCCTGCGAGACGCTGATCTGTGAGGGCTTGACGGCCACCCAGAACAAGTTCAACAGCTAGAACGCGGGCGGCATCGCCAAGGCAACCGTAGGCCCAGATCGTGTAGGGCTGCGGCCCGTCGTGGGCTCCTGAGCTACACGACGAGGACGCAAGCGCGAGACTTTGGTGAACCCAACTAACCTGGACCGGTGAGTTTCCGGGGGCTTTTCGCATCGCTGGCCGCTGATCGCAGCGTCGCCGAGGTCATCAGCGACGCCAAGGCGGGGCTGTCGTCCGCTGAACTCAATTGCACGGCCGCCGGTCGTCCGGCCCTGATCTCGACGCTGGCCGACACCACCGGGCGCCCGGTCTTGGTCGTCACGTCGACATTCCGCGAGGCAGAACAACTCACCTCGGTGCTGCAGTCGCTGCTCGGGGACGACCAGGCCGTCTACTACCCAGCCTGGGAAACCCTGCCGCACGAGCGGCTCAGCCCCCGCTCCGACACGGTCGGACGCCGGTTGGCCGTACTGCGGGGGATCATAGGCAAGGGCGAGCACCCCAAACCCAAGGTGGTCGTCGCTCCCGTCCGCTCGATGCTGCAACCCCAAGTTGCCCACCTGGCAGATCTGCGTCCGGTCACTCTCACCACGGGCGACGAATACGAGATCGGTCAGCTGGCCGCCGACCTGGTGGCCGCGGCATATCAACGGGTTGACCTGGTCGAACGCCGCGGCGAGTTCGCGCTGCGCGGCGGCATCGTCGACATCTTCCCGCCGACCGAGGACCATCCGGTCCGCATCGACTTCTTCGGCGATGAGATCGACACCATCACCTTCTTTCACGTCGCCGACCAGCGCTCGACCGATGAATCCGTGGACGAGATCATCGCAGCCCCCTGCCGTGAGCTGCTGATCACCAAGAAGGTCCGCGCCCGCGCGACGAGCCTGATCGGCGATCATCCAGAACTCGCGGAGATGCTCGAGAAGATCGCCGAGGGTCAGGCTGCGGAGGGCATGGAAGCCCTCATCCCCGCCCTGGTGGACGAACTCGAACTGCTGATCGATGTGCTGCCGGCCAACACCCTGATCCTGGTCAATGATCCCGAACTGGTCCGCACCCGCGCCGAAGACCTGGTGCGCACCAGCCAGGAGTTCCTGCACGCCGGCTGGGCGGCGGCGGCTTCTGGTGGGCGCGCCCCGATCGACCTGGGTGCCAGTGCCTACCAGCAGCTGGCCGACGTTCGTTCGCATGCGTTGGAGCGTGGCCAGAGCTGGTGGGCGCTGTCGCCGTTCGTCGCGGACCCGGATGTCGAGATCGGCGAGCAACTGAACCTGGTCGACACACCCAGCTGGCACGGAGATGTCGAGGGCTTCGCGCGCCAAATCACCCAGGACGTGGCCGATGGCTGGCGGGTGCTGCTGAGCGTCGAGGGCTCCGGCCAGGCCAAGCGGATGGCCGAACTGCTGGGCGACAACGACCTCGCCTCGACGATCCTCGACGACCTGGACGAGATCCCCGAGCCTGCTCCGGTCGTCCGGATCTTCCGTAGCGGCATGCGTAATGGCTGGCGGGCTCCGCGCATCAGACTGGTCGTTCACACGTCGGGCGATATCACCGGTGCGGCCACCACGGCCGAACGGGCAGCCCGCAAGATGCCCGCCAAGCGGCGCAATCAGATCGTCCCGCTGGAGCTCAAACCGGGCGATCCGCTGGTGCATCAGCAGCACGGCGTCGGACGCTATGTCGAGATGGTCACCCGCACCGTCGCCGGCGCCACCCGCGAATACCTGGTCGTCGAATATGCGCCGTCCAAGCGTGGTCAGCCGGGCGACCGGCTCTATGTGCCGATGGATCAGCTGGACGAGATCTCCCGCTATGTCGGCGGCGAGGCCCCGCAGCTCGACAAGATGGGCGGTGCCGACTGGAAGGCCCGCAAGTCGCGCGCCCGCAAGGCCGTTCGCGAGATAGCGTCCGGTCTGATCAAGCTCTACGCCGCCCGGCAGGCCACCAAGGGACATGCCTTCGGCCCGGACACTCCGTGGCAGCGTGAACTGGAGGACTCGTTCAGCTTCACCGAGACCCCCGATCAGCTGTCGTGCATCAACGACGTCAAGCGCGACATGGAACAGCTCATCCCGATGGACCGGCTGGTCTGCGGCGACGTCGGCTACGGCAAGACCGAGATCGCGGTGCGCGCCGCGTTCAAGGCGGTCCAGGACGGCAAGCAGGTGGCCATCCTGGTGCCGACCACGCTGCTCGTCCAGCAGCACGCCCAGACCTTCGCCGACCGCTACGCCGGCTTCCCGATCAGCGTGGCCTCGCTGAGCCGCTTTCAGTCGGCTGCGGAAACCAAGAAGACGATCGAGGGGCTGGCGTCCGGGCGCGTGGACGTGGTGATCGGCACTCACCGGCTGCTCAGCGACTCGGTCAAGTTCAAGGACCTCGGCCTGGTCATCGTTGACGAGGAGCAGCGCTTCGGTGTCGAGCACAAGGAGGCCCTGAAGAAGATGCGGGTCAACGTCGATGTGTTGTCGATGAGCGCCACCCCGATCCCCAGGACGCTGGAGATGGCGGTCACCGGTATCCGCGAGATGTCGACCATCGCGACCCCACCCGAGGAGCGCCATCCGGTGCTGACCTTCGCCGGCCCCTACGATCACGGCCAGGTCGCAGCGGCGATCCGACGCGAATTGGCTCGTGAAGGCCAGGTCTTCTACGTGCACAATCGAGTGCAGGACATCGAGAAGGTCGCCGGCGAGCTGCGCCAGGCGGTGCCCGAGGCGACCATCGTCACCGCGCACGGCAAGATGGGCGAACGGGCCCTCGAAAAGGTGATGCTCGACTTCTGGGAGCGGCGCATCGACGTGCTGGTCTGCACGACCATCGTGGAGGCCGGTATCGACGTGGCGACTGCGAACACGCTGATCGTCGACCGGGCCGACCGGATGGGTCTGTCGCAGCTGCACCAGTTGCGGGGCCGGGTCGGACGAAGCCGTGAGCGCGGCTACGCCTACTTCTTGTATCCGCCGGAGAAGCCGCTGACCGAGACCGCGCACGACCGGTTGTCAGCGCTGGCAGCCAACAACGACTTGGGTGCCGGCATGGCCATCGCCATGAAGGACCTGGAAATCCGCGGTGCCGGCAACCTGCTGGGCGACGAGCAATCCGGACATATCGCCGATGTCGGTTTCGACCTGTACATCCGGATGGTCGGCGAGGCGATCGCCGAGTACCGCGGCGAGCAGGCCGGCGAGGAAACCGCCGAGATGCGCATTGAGTTGCCGGTGGACGCGCATCTGCCCACTGACTACGTCGAATCGGAGCGGCTACGCCTGGAGATGTATCGGCGGCTGGCCGAGGTGCGTGACCTGGACGACATCGCCCAGGTGCGCGCCGAACTGCTCGATCGCTACGGCCCGCTGCCCGCACCCACCGAGGCATTGCTCGACGTGGCCCGCTTCCGGCTGGCCTGCCGGGAGGCCGGGCTGACCGAGGTGATGACCCAGGGCAATTTCATCCGATTCGCCCCGGTCGCCGATCTTCCAGAATCGCGTCAGCTGCGGCTGCAGCGGGTGCATCCGGGCACGCTCATCAAGGCCCAGTCGAATGTGGCCCTGGTTCCTCGTCCGCGTACCCGCGGGGTGCCCAGCGTGCCGGTCGAAGGGGCCGACCTGATGCAGTGGGCAGCGCAGGTGGTCGCCATCTTCAGCGTGGGTACGAGGGACTCTCCGAAGATCGCGCAGTAGCCTGGATCCGCCGATGGGTGGAAATCGGCGGATCCAGGGTTCGGCTGCGATCCATCGGCGTGATCTCTCGGTACACTCGGTTTCGTGAATTCTTCAAAGAAGCTCCTGGTGGGAGCGGCGCTGGGGATCTTCGGAGTGGCAGCCCTGACGGCGTGCTCCCCGGCGTCCGGAACTGCGGCACTGGTCAACGGGGTCGCCATCCCCGATTCCCGGGTTACGTCGTTCTCCGAAGGTTGCTCGGTGGCGCTGCGGGACGATCCCCAGCTGGCGCTGAGCCCCAACGAATTGCGCCCGCAGCTGCTCGTGTGGGCGGTGCTAGGCGAGATGAGCAGCCAACAGGCCGCCCTGATGGGTGCCGGGGCTCCCTCTGACAGCCAGATACGCGATTACATGGAACAGCGCGGGCTGAGTGCTCTGCTCACCGACGACCGCTGCGCTGAGGCAGCGGTGGGGATCGTTCGCAGCGACCTGATCGCGTCCAGTCTGGGTTCGCAGTCGGATACCTACTTCGATTCGTACACGGTGGAACTCAATCCGCGCTATGGCAGCTGGGATCAGGCCAAGCTCAGTCCGACCGGTTCGGGATCGCTATCGGACCTCGCGAAGTCTTGAGCGAGCTGCTGCGGCTGGCCGAGGTGATGCGGCGCCTGCGTGCCGAATGCCCGTGGGACGCCCAGCAAACGCACCGGAGTCTGGTCAAGCACCTCATCGAGGAAGCCGCGGAAGTCACCGATGCGATCGAGACCGAGCCGGTCTCGGATGCCGACCTGCGCGAAGAACTCGGGGATCTGCTGATGCAGGTCTATTTTCACGCCGAGATCGCGCGCACCCAGAATCGTTTCGACATCGAGGACATCGCGCGTGGCATCTGCGACAAGCTTGTCGCCCGGCACCCTTGGGTTTTCGGCGGCGAAGACGACCCGGATGATCTCGACGGAGCCTGGGAGCGGGCCAAACAGGCCGAGAAGCAGCGAAGCAGCGTGCTGGAGGGGGTCCCCGATTCGTTGAGCGCACTCGCCAGGACCATGAAGGTGGTCTCCAGAAGTCGGGCGATGCACCTTGATGTCGCGATGGCGGACGACCCGATCAGCGCTGACGAGGTCGGGCAGCAGATCATTGCGCTCGTCCAGCGGGCGCAGGCCTGCGGCGTTGACCCCGATCAGGCGGCCCGAGGCGCGCTGCGCGCGCTGGAGGACCAGGTACATGAAAGTGAGTTGTGAATGGGCGGGTCAGAACGGTGATCCAGCCGTTAGGCTTAGGGCCTGACGGTCCTTAGAACCGGACCAAAGAATCCATCTGTGAACGAAAGGGTAGACACCCGTGGCACTTATCGAATACATCGAGGCCCGCGAAATTCTTGATTCGCGTGGCAACCCCACCGTTGAGGTAGAGGCCTTGCTGGACGACGGCTCGTTCGCCGTCGCGGCCGTCCCGTCGGGTGCATCCACCGGCGCCTTCGAGGCCGCCGAACTGCGCGATGGTGACAAGTCCTACTACGGCGGCAAGGGCGTGCAGAAGGCCGTTGACAACGTCAACGAGATCATCTACAAAGAGGTCGTCGGCTGGGACGCCACCGATCAGCGCGGCTTGGACGATGTCATGATCGCCCTGGATGGCACCGCCAACAAGTCGAAGTTGGGCGCGAACGCCATCCTCGGTGTCTCGCTGGCCGTGGCTCGCGCTGCTGCCGAGTCGGCCGAGTTGCCGCTCTACAAGTACATCGGCGGCCCGACGGTCAACCTGCTGCCCGTCCCCATGATGAACATTCTCAACGGCGGCGCGCATGCCGACTCCAACGTTGACATCCAGGAGTTCATGATCGCCCCCATCGGTGCGGAGAGCTTCGTCCAGGCCATGCGCATGGGTGCAGAGGTCTACCAGGCGCTGAAGTCGGTGCTCAAGGAGCGCAAGCTCGCCACCGGTCTTGGTGATGAGGGTGGTTTCGCCCCGAGCCTCGACTCCAACCGCGAGGCCCTCGACCTCATCGAGGACGCCATCAAGGCCGCCGGCTACAAGCCCGGCAAGGATGTCGCACTGGCGCTCGACGTGGCCGCCAGCGAATTCTTCGAAGACGACAAGTACCTCTTCGAGGGCGCCAAGAAGTCGTCGGCCGAGATGATCGAGTACTACGAGCAGCTGGTTGCCGATTACCCGCTGGTCTCCATTGAGGATCCGCTGAACGAAGAGGACTGGGAGGGCTGGGCTGTCATCACCGAGCGCCTCGGCGACAAGGTGCAGCTGGTCGGCGACGACCTGTTCGTGACCAATGTCGAGCGTCTGCAGCGTGGCATCGACGATGGCGCGGCGAACGCCCTGCTGGTCAAGGTGAACCAGATCGGTTCGCTGACCGAGACCATCGACGCCGTCACCTTGGCGCACCGCAGCGGCTACCGTTCCATGATGAGCCACCGCTCCGGTGAGACCGAGGACACCACCATCGCCGACCTGGCCGTGGCGCTCGGCTGTGGCCAGATCAAGTCGGGTGCTCCGGCTCGCGGCGAGCGCGTCGCGAAGTACAACCAGTTGATCCGCATCGAGCAGGAGCTGGACGAGGCCGCGGTTTACGCCGGCGTTTCGGCCTTCCCCCGCTTCGACCCCGAGAAGTGGTGAGTGCCTGCTCTTGATGAGTTGAGCGATGGCTGAGCCTGATTCAGGCTGAGAGGCGGCTTCTGCGTGTGATACGCGGAAGCCGCCTTCTTTCACGCCTTCTTTCACGCCGGCGACGCGCTTCAGTGCTCCCTGGATTGCTTCCAGGCGGGCATCTGATCCCAAATGGGGCATCTGGGGAGCACTCAAGCACGCTGGAGTCCTGGGACACTGGGTAACATCGGTCTTGGATTCCTCGTGGAACCAGCGGAATCAGCGGCTCGGCCCCAGATCGTCAAAGCTGTGGGCTGGGCAACAGGTTGGTAGGTATACGGAGGAGTGGCGAGTGGAATCTGGCAAGGCAGATCGCCGGGCGGCGTCGCGTCCGGGTAGACGCTCGAGCGCCGCCGACACCCCCAGCGTGCGAACGGCCTCGCGTCCGGCGCAGCGGGGCAACGGGTCGTCCCCCAAGACTCATGCCGGCTCCGCTGCGTCCGGTTCTGCAGACTCGCAGCAGGCGTCGACGGCCGGCGGTGGCCCAGCACAGCATCTCGCGAGCGGAGTTGTGCTGCGGCTGCGCAACGGTCTGCGGGTCACGCAGCGTGCGATCATCTTGTTCCTGGTCATGGTCGTCCTGCTGATCAGCTACGCGACCACGTTGCGGGTCTACTTCAACCAGCAGTATGAGATGGCCGAGGCGAAGCAGCAGATCGCCGAGCATCAGCAGTCGATCTCCGATCTGACCGACGAGATCAAGCGCTGGAAGGATCCGGAGTACGTCAAGACACAGGCGCGTGAGCGACTCGGTTGGGTGGTGCCGGGCGAGACCGGTTTCCAGGTCGTCGGGCCCAACAATGAGCCATACGCAGGTGGTAGCCAGATCGGCTCGGCGCAGTTGCCCGAGGGCGAATACGCGAAGACCTGGTGGGATAGGGTCTGGGGCAGCGTCGCCACCGCGGACGATCCCGAGCCGGTCGACGAGGGCGCGTCAGGACCGGTCGTGACAGCCGAACCAGCCGAAGGACCGTAGTCTAGATGCCGAGCTATCAGACGTTCACCGAAGCGGACGCCGAGTTCGCGCGGGCCCAGCTGGGACGCCCGATGCGCGGTGTCGCAGGGGTCGCGTACCGCTGTCCGGGCGGGCATCCCGGAGTGCTGGCGACCTATCCGCGGCTGCCCGGCGGCCCGCCCTTCCCGACCACCTACTACCTGATCTGCCCGAACGCAGTGCTGGCCGCGTCGCGTCTCGAGGCGTCCGGGATCATGGCCGAGATGACGGCCCGGTTGACCACCGACGCCGATTTGGCGGTGCGCTATCAGACCGCGCATGAGGCATATCTGGCAGATCGGGAGCAGCTGGCTCGTGAGTCGGGCGACGACGTGCCGGAGATCGCGGGCTTCAGTGCCGGCGGTATGCCGACGCGGGTGAAGTGCCTGCATGCGCTGGTGGCGCACGCGCTGGCGTCCGGGCCCGGGGTGAATCCGATCGGGGACGAGACTTTGGCGCTGATGGGCGATTTTTGCCCAGCGGTAGCGCCAGCAAGCAAGGAGAGGGTGAGCGATGACTGAGACAGTGGCCGCCTTGGATTGCGGCACCAACACCTTGCGGCTGTTCATCGCGACGATGGACGAGCAAGGACGACTGGTCGAGGTGACCCGCCAACTGCGGTTTGCCGGCCTCGGACAGCGCGTGGACGCCACCGGCCGCTTCGCCGACGAGGCGATGGAACGCGGCTGGACGATCGTCGATGAGTATTTGCCGATGATCGAAGAATCGGGGTGCACGAAGGCGCGGTTCGTCGCCACGTCTGCGGCCAGGGATGCGTCCAATCGCGAGGTCTTCTTCGCCGGCGTGCGATCGCGGCTGGGCATCGAACCCGAGCTGATCAGCGGGGACGAGGAGGCTCAGCTGTCGTTCGTCGGCGCCTTGGCTGGCGGCCGGCTGAGCGGCGAGCCGGTGCTGGTGATGGATTCCGGTGGCGGGTCCACCGAACTGGTAAGCGGCGCCGCGTCCGGAGCGATTTCGCAGGCGGTCAGCCTGAACATCGGCTCGCGGCGGGTGCGCGAGCGGTATCTGCATTCCGACCCGCCGACCGCCGACCAGATCGCGCAGGCGCGGGCTGAAGTCAACCGGATGCTGGACGAATGCCCGGTGGAGCTGGGTGACGCCGCGACCTTCATCGGCGTGGCGGGCACCGTGACAACCATGGTGGCGCTGCATCTGGGGTTGCGGCAGTACGAGCGGGAGCGAGTACACGGGGCATCCATGACGGCCGCCGAGACCGCCGTTCTGGCGGAGAAGCTGCTCGGCATGACGGTGGACGAGGTGCTGGCGCTGGGCCCGGTGGCGCCGGAACGCGCGAAGGTGCTGTGCGGTGGCGCGCTGGTGGTGGCCGAAGTCGCCAAGCGGGTTCCCGCAGATCTGCAGGCGAGCGAATCCGATATTCTCGATGGCATCGTCTTGTCGATCTTGCGCGATGGCCGGGGCTATCTGCTTGCCCGGTGAGAGAGCCCTCGTAGCCCAACGGCAGAGGCAGGCGGCTTAAACCCGCTCCAGTATGGGTTCGAGTCCCATCGAGGGCACTGTGAGGCAGGCCAACGAAAAGAGGACCCCCGAGCAAGCCCGGGGGTCCTCTTTTTGGTCAGCTCTCAGGAAGTGGGTCTGGCGCGCTTGAGGATCAGGAGCAAGGCGCCACCGAAGACCACCGCCGACACCGCGGCTCCGCCGACAGCGGGCAGCACCCAGCTCGGGCTGTTGCCGCCGGTCGGGGCCTCGGGTTCCGGCGTCGGCGATGCGGTGGCAGCCTCGGTTGGCTTCGCGTCGCCGGGCAGGTAGATCGGCCCTTCCTCTGTCTCGCCGGGGGTCTCGATGGCAAAGGCGAAGTCCTGCACCACCTCGCCCACGCCACCTCCCGAATTCCAGGTATTCACCGTGAAGTAGTAGAAGCCATCCAGATTCACTTTCCCCGAGGTGGCCCGGAGCACCTCAGAGGTACCGCCGCGAACATCGGGGCTCTCGCTGCTGCTGCCGGGCGCGTACCAGGTCTCGGAGGCATACTCGATCTGATTGCGCATGGGGTCATAGAGCTCCACGTAGAAGTTCTGGAGGTCGGTGGAGTGATCCATGCCCACCACGTCACCTTGACGGAATCGGAACGCCATCTGCTGTCCCCAGGTCATCGGGACTTTGAAGTAGAGGAACTCGCCCTGTGTAATCGTGCCCGCATAGGTCTGCCCAGCACTGATTTCGGTGGCCGAATTGAACGAGAGCCCACCGGTCACCGGAACCCGGCTATCGCCGATTGCCGGAGGGTTGGGAACTTCCCGTTCCTCACGCTCGGCAACGTGGGAGGTATCCGATGGTGGCTCATACCTGACGAGGATCTCGACGGACATCGGCTCCGCATAGTACAGCCCGTCTTCCCGGCTGACCTTTATGAGGGTCTCGCCCTTGCAGTCCGGGAGAATCGACGCGGTGACGGGCTTGTTTACCTGGTCAATGTACATCTTGAAGTCGGAGTCGCGCTCACATTGGTCGCCGTCCGGGGTGATTGCGGCGACGGCAAGGGTCGTGGTGCTTCCGGATCTATTCATAGTGGCATTGATGTCGACGACCCCCGTGGCCGCGACATGGGGCACCCAGCCCGCAGGGGGATCGATGCGGTAGTAGCGATCGGCGGTGGCCTTGGCGGCCATGGGAGGCAACGTGTCCACGTACTGCCCCGGTGTGAGCAGCGGGATGTCGGCGGCGTTGCGGGAATCCGCGCCTGTGACCGGGGTTCCGACCAGATCGTAGCCCTGCAGCGCGAACTGCACCTTCTGCGTCAGGACCTCATCGAGCTGCGCGGCGTTTTCGGCGTCCGCATAGCTGCCACCGGTGACTTCGGCGATACACTCCAGATCCGCCCGGGCTTGCGCATCCACCTTGAAGCCCACCGCATGGACGACAAGATCCAAGCCATCGCCAGCGATCTCTTTCGCCACATCGCAGGGCGGAGGCGGAGCGCAGGTGTCAATTCCGTCGCTCACCAGCACGATCGAGCGGGGTCCTTCCTGCGGCAGCTCGCGTGCTGCCTGTCGCAGCGCCGCACCGATCGGGGTGTAGCCCGAGGCATTGATCCCGTCGACGGTGGATAGGAAGCTAGCCTCGTCGATCGGCCCTACCGGGACCAGAGTCTTGACGTCCGTACACCCTGCCGCCTTCTCGGCGTCGGTACTACCCGTGCTGGTGCCGTAGGCAATCAGGCCCACCTCGGCATTCTTCGGGAGACCTGAAACCAGCTCCCGGACGGCCTTCTTCGCTGCATCGATTCGGAGCCCGGGCGCGTCATCGGCCTTCATCGACCCCGAAGCGTCAAGAATCATCATCGTGGGGGTCATGGCCTGGTCGCTGGCCGGATCTGCCTGGGCTGTAGCTGAAAACCCGGCGAGCCCGGCCGTCAGCAGCGCACTGGCGGCGACCAGTCGCGTGAGCCTCGGTAGGAACTGGCGTGACATCTGACTCCTCCTCCAATAAGATTGCAACTGCAAATTACCAGATGGCGGTTCGCAGTTGCAAACTTGGAGCGTGTGTTGGACGGCGAAGAAATGGACCCGCAGACCAGGCTTTACGGTGCCACCTGGGCATCGAGATTCGCCGACCTGCGGGCGGCCTACAGGCTCTCGCAGGGCGCACTCGCCGCAACCTTGGGCCTGAGCGCTCCCATGGTGAGCCAGCTGGTCAGCGGAAAGCGAGTCAAGATCTCCAACCCCGCAGTGATTGCGCGCATCGTGCGACTCGAGGAATGCCTCGCCGATCCAGCGGTCATAGCCGGCGACGAGAAGGCGATCGCCGTGATCCTGGACTCGCTGGCTTCTTCGACTCCTGTGCTGCGCACTTCAACGACCATGACCCAGCCCGACCGGCAGATCGCAGTGGACTGGCTGGCGGCCAACGTCGCACGAGCCGATCTCGTGGCGCTTGCCGAGAACGCACACCAGCGCGGCGCGGAGACGTTTGCGTCGGCGCTTGACGCGGCCATCCGCCGGGTGCGTTGAGAGACCCGGCAGATGGACCTGATCGGGGGCCGCTGGGAGCTCCTTGAGCCGATCGCCAGCGGGGGCAGCAGCACCGTGTGGCGCGCATTCGATCACCAGCTGGGCCTCGAATGCGCCGCGAAGGTGTTACGCCAGCGCGACGCGGGACAGATCCTCCGCTTCGCCCGCGAGCAGTCGGTGCGCCCGATCGGCGACCACCTGGTCGCCCCCTATGGCTGGGTAGCCGATGACGGCACGGCCCTGATCGCCTTCGAACTCATCACCGGCGGATCCCTGGGCGCCCTTGTCGGGGACTACGGTCCGCTCAGCGATACGACGGTCACGACAGTCCTCGACCAACTGCTTAGCGCTCTCGGCGAAGTGCATGCGGCCGGCATCGTGCACCGCGACTTGAAACCAGCCAACGTGCTGTTGCGCGCTACGGGGGCAGGGCCCCTCGACCTTGCGCTGACCGACTTCGGGATCGCGATTTCATTCACCGACGCGCGCCTGACAATGGCGGGAACCGTCATCGGCACCCCCGGCTACCTGCCGCCTGAGGTACTCAGCGGACACGCGTCACCCGAGCCCGCGCACGATCTGTATGCCCTCGGCAGGCTGGCGGTCGCTCTCATCTTGGGCCACGAAGACGGGACGACCGCCGATGCGCTGGAGCTTGTCAGCGATCCGGCGCTCGCGAAGACGATCGCGCGCCTCACGGCAGACGACCCGCTCCTGCGGCCCTCGGATGTCGGGGAGGTTCGTGACCTGCTGCGGGGTGCGGTTCGCGCTCCGCTTCCCTGTGATCGCGAAGGTGAGCCCATCGTGGTCCTCGATCACATTATTGGCGACCAGGCCCCGGCCCTCCGGTCAGCCACGGTCGAGCGGCCGAACGCCATCGAGCGTGCCGCCGCCGAGACCATGCCCGGCGCGCAGCTGTCCCCTTCAGCGCGAGGCGGGATGCGCCGCCGGACGCGGATTATCCCCGCGGCGACGATCGTTGCGGCCGTCGCCGTCCCCATCGCGATCTGGACCGCAGCGGGATCCCCGCCGCCGAGCATCCCCGTCGGCGGCCCGTCGTCCGGAGCCGCACCACAGTCTTCGCTGCCAGATCCGTCTGCGCCGGCCCCGGGCGACGCGTGCACCTGGCTGACCGAGGGAGATGTCACCAGGTCGCGCGAAGGCGCCTGGATCGAGTGCCGCCTCATTGACGGTGAGTACGTCTGGCAGACGCGGTAATTCTCTGGAGGGTCCTAAAGCAGCTTGCGCGTGATCCTGTCCTGCAGACTCTGCTCCACGATCGGCCATTCGTCAGCGGTGATCGAATACATGGCAGTGTCCCTCGTCCGGCCTTCTTCGCCATCGGCGGCCGACGGCTGCCAAGCCCGAAGCACTCCCTCGAATCGTCCGCCTACTGCGGCAATGCCGGCCCTCGCCCGCTCGTTTCGGGCATCGGTCTTGATGTCCACGCGGGCAACCTGCCACACCTCGAAAGCGTGGGCGAACATCGCGAGCTTGGACGCAGAGTTCACCGCGGTTCCGCGAGCCTGCGGTGCCAGCCAGGAACTACCCACTTCAACCGCGAGCAACCTGCCGTCCGAGAACCAGCGCGGTGACAGATATGCGGTGTGACCGAGAACTCGGCCGGCGACCGGATCGACGTGCGCGAAAGGCAGATACTGCCCGCTCTCGGCTCGTTTGAGACTGTGCTCAATAAAGCCCTCAACGGTGTCCGGTGTCGGAACATCGGCAAGCGAATGAGGAACTGGTTCTCGCGCACCCTCGCATGCTCGACGCAGTCCCGGAAGATGTGTCCACGACAGTGGCTCCAATCGCACGATGCCTGTGATCTCAAGGGTGTCGCAACTCAGCGATTTGGGGGAAGCCCCGGCAGATTCGGTAGCCACGAGCAAAGCCTAGGATCGTGCCATGACTGCTGCAACCCACGAGCTTCAGCTCGCTCCGACACGGATGCTCTATCCGGAGATCGAGCCGTATGACGTCCGCATGATCGACGTCGGGGATGGTCAGCGCCTCTATGTCGAGCAGTGCGGCAGCCCGTCCGGCAAGCCGGTGGTATTCCTGCACGGTGGTCCCGGTGGCGGAGGCGGCACCGAGCGGCGACGGTTCTTCGATCCCGGCCACTACCGGATCATCGTCCTGGATCAACGGGGCTGTGGCGCCTCGACTCCCCATGTTGCCAAGGCCAGTACGCCCGGCGAGATGATGGTCAACAACACGGACGCTCTGATTGCCGATCTCGAGCACGTCAGGACCGAGCTGGGTGTCGAAAGGTGGCAGGTCTTCGGTGGCTCCTGGGGATCGTTCCTGGCGTTGGCGTATGCGGAGCGACATCCGCACGCGGTCAGTGAGTTGGTGCTACGGGGAATCTTCACGCTGCGCCAGTCGGAACTCGACTGGTACTACAACGGAGGCGCCGCGAAGGTCTTCCCGGAACTTTGGCAGAAGTACTGCGAGCCGTTACGCAGGGCCGGACACGACTTCTCGCGTGACAACATTTCAGCCTACTTCGATCTGCTCTGGGACCCTGATCCGATGGTTCACGGTCCCGCCGCGGTCGCATGGTCGACCTGGGAGGCGGCAACCACCTCGTTGGTCTTCGATGAGCAGCATGTGACGGAGTTCACCGACCCCGATTACTCGTTGGCATTCGCCAGGATCGAGAACCACTACTTCGTCAACCACGGGTTCGTCGCCGAGGGTCAACTGATCCGCGATGCCCCTCGCCTGGCCGGCATACCGACGGCGATCGTGCAGGGAAGATACGACATGTGCTGCCCGGTGGACTCCGCTTACGACCTCAAACAGGCGCTACCGGAGGCGGATCTGCGCGTGGTTCTGGCCGGCCACTCGGCCTTCGAACCGCTGATCGCCTCCGAACTGGTCAAGGTCTGCGACGAGTTCGCGGATCTGTAAGGATCAATGCCGCTCGGGCAATCCGGGCAGGCCGAGCCGGGTCATCAAATCGTCGATGTCGGCGCGTGCAGCAGCAGCGTCCATTGCCGTACTGACTACGCCATACGATGCGCGCAGGGCCAAGAAGAAATCGGCGACACTCAGCCGGGAGTCGATGCTCCCGCGCGCGCGAGCCTCGTCCAGCAACGGTGTGACGACCCTCCGGAGCCGGCCATTGGCTGCCAGGGCACGGTCGTTGCGGACGGCTTGCACCGCAATCTCCACGAATGCGATGTCGGCAAGACTGAGCGTGAGTAACTCCTGCCAGACAGTGGTGAACGGATCGGTTGCGGACGAGTCGGACGAGGCGGCAGTCGCTTGGGCGGCGACCTCTTCGATATGGTCCAGATTCTCGTCGAAGACCGCGAGCGCCAGATCCATCCGTGTCGGGAAATGCCGGTACAGCACACCCTGTCCGACGCCGGCGTCCTGGGCGATGGCCGTCAGCGGAACGTGCAGACCGTGCTCGGCGAACAAGCGGCGGGCCGAACGCAGCACCGCGCTGCGGTTCTCGGCAGCCGCTGCCGGTCCGCGGTTTGCTCTGGGTGAATTCGGTAGCCCTCGGGTGCTCACCGGCGCAACTATAATTGAACCGGACAGCATCATCCGGTACTTGGCGCGTCGCGCCTGTTACCTCCGCGTCGGCCTCGATAGTTCGAGCAAGCTCGATTGCACCAGGCCTTCCTTGGGGTATCCAACCGGGCAACAACAATGGGGAGGTTTGCGATGTCTGGAACTGGTGACGAGACCTACGATGTCGTGGTCGTCGGGAGTGGTGCCGCAGCCTTCGCGACCGCGCTCGGTGCCGTGGACGAGGGGCTGAGCGTCATCATGGTGGAAAGCACCGACCATTGGGGCGGCAATACCTCGATGTCGGGCGGCGGACTGTGGATGCCCAACAATCCGCTTATGAAGCGCGAGGGTGCCGGGGACTCCAGGGAGGAAGCTCTCCAATACATGCTGGAGACTATCGGCGAACCGGGCCCGGCCTCATCGAGAGAGCGCATCGAAGCGTTCATCGACAGCGTCGACGATTTCGTGTCGACCGCCGAGCGGCACGGCATGGAGTTCATGCGTGACCCCGACTATCCCGACTACTACCCAGAACTGCCCGGCGGAAAGATCGGACGGGCCATTGAGGGTAAGAACTTCGATATCAAGAAGATCGGGGAGTTGGCCGCCACCCAGCGGGGCGTGGTGCCGTTGCCGGTGCGCACCAACGATGTCTGGTTGCTCGGGCGCGCATGGTCGACGCCGGGCGGGTTCGTCCGTGGTGCGCAGTTCGTCTTCCGCACGCTCGGCGGGCTCGTCACGGGCAAGAAGCTGGTCGGCCTCGGTGGCGCACTGGCCGCCCAGTTCGCCCACGCGGTGCTGGTCGAGGCGCGGGTTCCGCTGCTGCTGTCGACCCCGGCCGTCAGCCTGGTGAGCGACGACGACCGGGTCGTCGGCGTCCGCGTGCGCGGCCCTGAGGGAGAACGAGTACTGAACGCTCGACGTGGCGTCATGCTGGGTGCCGGCGGATTCGAGGCGAATCAGGAATGGCGCCGCAAGTACCAGAACGTCACGGGATATACCTCCGGCAGCCCCGGCAATCTCGGCGGGCCCATTGAGTTCGCGCAGGAGATCGGCGCGGCCGTCGACTACATGGACGATGCTTGGTGGGGCGCTTCGCTTGCGCCTGCCCACGATGGTCCGGTTGGCGGATTCTTGGTGGGGGAGCGTTCGCTGCCGCACATGCTGATGGTCGATGGTCAGGGCAAACGGTTCGCGAATGAGGCCGAGTCGTACATCGACCTGGGTCACCACATGAACGATCATGACCGTGGCGGCGACTACTGGATGATCACCGACGGTGTCTATAACCTCCGTTACTTCCGCACCTTCTCGATTCAACCGGGTCTGATGAAGGGCATGAGTGAGAAGGGACTGCTGCACAAGGCAAAGACCCTGGACCAATTGGCGGGCAAGATCGGCGTGAACCCGGCAACCCTGCGGGCCACCGTTAACACGTTCAACGGTTTCGCCCGCACCGGCAGGGACCAGGACTTCGGCAAGGGCGACTCGGCCTACGACCGCTATTACGGCGACCCGACCGTGCGTCCCAACCCCTGTCTGGCGCCGCTGGAACGCGGCCCGTTCACGGCATACAAGGTGGTCGCCGGTGATCTCGGCACCAAGGGCGGCTTGGTCACCGATGTCGATGCCCGAGTGCTTCGTGAGGACGGCTCGGTGATCGAGGGTCTGTTCGCGGCCGGCAATACGACCGCCTCGGTGATGGGCCACACCTATCCAGGTCCGGGCTCGACGATCGCGCCGGCGTCCGTCTTCGGCCTGCGTGCAGCGCGCCGGATGGCCAACAGCGCATAGCGAACCGGCCTATCGCACGCACGATGCCCGCACCCGTCGATTGGTGCGGGCATCGTGCTGTCGGTCTGCGGCATCGCCGGCTGATCGCCTCGAACGCGCTTCATTGCTCCCCAGATGCCTCGTCGGCCTCGAAATCGCTGTCGATCTGGCATCTGGCGAGCACTCAAGCGTGTTGGCGGCTCCCGCCCCACCACCGGCCGCCTCGAAGGCGGCAAGCGCGGTTCCGCACAACGGTGCCGCACAACTGTGCTGAATCGGTCAGATGGACGCCGAACGATTCCAAGACGTGCAGGTTGTTTCGCAGCATGTCCGCATATCCGGCCGGGATCTCGGGATACCACTGCTTCTTGGGCCCATCGGGGCAGACCGGTGACCGGGAAGCGACCACCGGCCGGTTGTCTGAGGAAATCCATCGCGAGATTGCTGGCCATGTCGTTCCGCGATACCGTGGGCGATCTTCGCCGCGATATTGCTGGTCTTCGTGGACAGGATCATCATGTCGTGATCGGCGATGGGATCACCCGGACGATGGTGCAAATGAAGACCGGCGATCCCGGATCGCCGGTCTTCATTTGCCGATCGGGCCTCTAGATCAGCGAAGCCGTCAGTCTCTTCGGAGCGGGTGGCTTACTGGCCGCCGGCACGACGCTTGTTGTAGACGTCGAAGGCGACCGCGACCAGCAGCACCAAGCCCTTGACGATCTGCTGCGTCGACGTGGACGCACCCATCAGCTGCATACCGTTCGAGAGCACCGCCATGATCAAACCGCCGATGAGGGCGCCGGAGATCTTGCCGATACCGCCCGTGGTCGAGGCGCCACCGATGAAGCAGGCCGCGATCGCGTCCAGTTCGAACATGTTGCCCGCACCGGGCTGAGCGCCGTTCATACGCGCCGAGTAGATGACGCCGGCGACGGCAGCGAGGAAGCCCATGTTGACGTAGGTCCAGAACGACACCATCTTGACGTTGATGCCCGACAGGGCAGCAGCTGTCTTGTTGCCGCCGATGGCGTAGACGTCACGTCCGAAGGTGGTCGATCCGGCCAGTATGCCGTAGATCAGCACCAGCACAGCCAGCAGAATGAGGACGATCGGCAGGCCGCGGGAATGCGCCAGCTGGTTGCCGAACCACATCACGATGGCGCCGATCAGAACGATCTTCGCCACGAAGATCCATATCGCCTCGACGTTCTGGTTGTAGTGCACGCGGGCCTGGCGGGTGCGCCACTGCGAGTATGCGAATCCGATCACGCCGATGGCGAAGATGAGCAGTGTGAAGAGGTCGAATCCGTTACCGCCGAGCAATCCGTTGAGGAAGCCGTTCGCGACGTTGTAGTAGGTCTTCGGGAAAGGCGACAGTGAGACGTTCTGCAGGATCTGGTAGGTCAGGCCACGGAAAAGCAGCATGCCGGCCAGCGTGACGATGAAGCCGGGAATGCCGACGAACGCCACCCAGAACCCTTGCCAGGCTCCGATGATCAGGCCGAAGACGATGGCGGCAAGGATGCCCACCCACCACGGCATGCCCATCTTGATCACCAGCACCGCCGACAGGGCGCCTGTCACGGCCACAACCGACCCGACCGACAGATCGATCTGACCCAGCACGATGACGAAGAGCATGCCGGTCGCCAGCACCAACACGTAGGAATACTGCAGAACGATATTTGTGATATTGCCCGGGCTGAGGAATGAGGGGTTCATTACCGAGAAGAGGACGACGATGACGACGAAGGCCAGCAGAATGCCGCTCTGCTGTACGTTCTTCGACAGCATTTCCTTCAGGTTGACTTTTTCACTCATTTCACAGGCTCCTTGGCCGGCTCGATGGTCATGAACTCCATGAGCTTCTCCTGATTTGCGTCGGCGATTGGGAATTCGCCGGTGATACGCCCGTAGGCGAGGGTATAGATGCGGTCGCAGATGCCCATCACCTCTTCCAACTCGGAGGAGATGACGATCACCGCCTTGCCGGCGTCGACCATGGAATTGATCAGTGTGTAGATCTCATATTTCGCGCCGACATCGATGCCGCGGGTGGGCTCGTCCAGGATCAGCACATCAGCGTCGGTGAACAGCCACTTGGCGAGAACGACCTTCTGCTGATTGCCGCCCGACAGCGAGCCGACGATCTGCATCACTGAGTTGGCGCGGATATTCATCTGCGCGCGGTATTTCTCGGCCACGGCGAGTTCTTCATTGCCATTCACGAACCCGGATCTCGAGATCTTCTTCTTGCCGGCCATCGCGATGTTGTGACGGATGTCGTCGATCAGATTGAGTCCGTAGACCTTGCGGTCCTCGGTCGCATAGGCCATGCCGTGCCCGATGGCCTCTTTCACCGTCCGGGTATGGATCTCGGCGCCGTCTTTGAAGATCCGTCCGGATTGGTAGCGCCCATAGCTGCGCCCGAACAGACTCATCGCGAGTTCGGTTCGTCCGGCACCCATCAGACCGGCGATGCCGATGACTTCGCCGTGCCGGACATTGAACGATGCGTCCTTGATGATGACGCGGTCCTGGGTGGGGTGCAGGACGGTCCAGTCTTCGATGCGGAGGAATTCTCCGCCGATGTGGCTCGTGCGTTCGGGGTAGCGCTGGGACAGTTCCCGGCCCACCATCAGGGAAATGATCTTGTTCTGGGTTGTGGACGGATCGGCCATGTCGAGTGTTTCGATGGTCTGTCCGTCGCGCAGAATAGTCGTCCGGTCGGCGACAGCGGCGATCTCATTGAGCTTGTGCGAGATGATGATGATCGACACGCCACTGTCGCGCAGGCCTCGGACGAGATCCAGCAATACCTCGGAGTCGTTGTCGTTGAGGGCCGCGGTTGGTTCGTCGAGAATGAGCAGGCGGGTGTCCTTGGCCATCGCCTTGCCGATCTCGACCATCTGCTGCTTGCCGACGCCGATCTGATTGATGCGCGTGGTCACGTTCTCGTGCAGGCCCACTCCGGCCAGCACTTCTTCCGCCTTGCTGTTGACGGCATTCCAGTCGATCAGGCCGTTCTTCTTGGGCTTGTCCGTACCCAGGAAGAGGTTCTCCGCAATGGACAGGTAGGGGACGAGCGCGAGTTCCTGGTGGATGATCGCGATGCCCTTGGCTTCTGAATCCTTGATCGAGCCGAAGCTGACTTCCTCGCCTTCGAAGGAGATTGAGCCCTCGTAGTCGCCGTGCGGGTAGACACCGGAGAGAACCTTCATCAGGGTTGACTTGCCAGCGCCGTTCTCCCCGCAGATTGCGTGAATTTCACCCGCGCGGACGTCCAGGTTGACGTGCTTGAGCACCTTCACCCCGGAGAAGTCCTTGTTGATGTCGCGCATCTCCAAGATTGTTGACGTCATGTCTTTCCGTTCTCATGCAATGAGTGGACTGGCATGGCAGGGGCGCGGCTGCCGGACGAGTTCCGAGACCCGCGCCCCTACCTGTCAATCAGCTGGAACTATCAGTTGGCAACGCCAGACTTGACTTCGTCCTCGGTGTAGTAACCCGAAGCGATGATCTCGTCTTGGATGTTGTCCTTGAAGATGGTTGTCACCTCAAGCAGGTACGAGGGAACGACCTTCACGCCGTTGTCATACGTGGTGGTGTCGTTGGCCTCGGGCTCTTCGCCGGCCGCGATCGCGCTGACGACCGTGACTGCCTGGGCGGCCAGCTTGCGGGTGTCCTTGAAGATGGTGGACTGCTGAACGCCATCGGCGATGAGCTTGACCGAAGCGATCTCGGCGTCCTGACCGGTCACAACCGGCAGGCCGTCAGCCAGCGACGGGCCGTAGCCCGCACCCTGCAATGCGGTGATGATGCCGCGGGAGATGCCGTCGAACGGAGACAGCACACCGGCGAGCTTCTCGGATCCGCCACCGTAGGTCGAGGTGATCAGGTCTTCCATGCGCTTCTGTGCGGCTTCCTGCGACCAGCGCAGCGTGGCGACGGTGTCGAAGGCGGTCTGCCCGGACTTCACGACCAGGGTGCCATCGTCGATGAACGGCTTGAGCGTGTCCATCGCGCCACTGAAGAAGAAGTTCGCGTTGTTGTCATCGGGCGAGCCGGCGAACAACTCGATGTTCATCGGGCCCTTCGGACGATCCGCAAGCTCCTTGCCGTCCCTATCGGTGAGGCCCATGCCGTAGAGCAGTGCGGTGCCCTGGGCAACGCCGACCTTGTAGTTGTCGAACGAGACGTAGAAGTCGACGTTCTCGTTGTCGCGGATCAGGCGGTCGTAGGAGACGACCGGGATGTTCGCGGCGCCTGCGGCGTCCAGCTGGCTGGACAGCGCCGTGCCATCGATCGCGGCGACGACCAGGATGTCTGCGCCGTTGGTGATCATTTGGTCGATCTGCTGGGTCTGGGTCGGGATATCGTCATTGGCGAACTGAAGATCGACCTTGTAACCGGCCGCCTCCAGACCTTCCTTGACTGCGTTGCCGTCAGCGATCCAGCGCTCGGAGGTTTGCGTCGGCATCGCAACGCCGACGGTGATGTCCGATGCGTCTGCCGAGCCGCCTCCCGCGCCGCCGGACCCGCCGGCCCCGGAGCCGGAGCATCCGGTAAGTGCGATGGCGCCTGCTGCGAGAGCGGCCGCAAAGGTCGCCGCACGCCGGCGGAAGTTGTGGCGAATGTTCATGAGTTCTCTTCCTCATCGAATCTTGTTGTGACTGCTATGTCATGAACTCTTGGATGTTAGCGTTCTCACCCGTGCTGAGAACGCTAACATTTCTGCCCCGGAAGAGCAACCGCGCCGCCCGCGGATAAGGTCTCGATTCGGTATCAGTTCCGGGGCGGTGCGGTCGACTCTCGGACGATCAGACGCGCCGGAAGCAATACCGGATCTGCGGGTTCCTCGCCGTTGATGGCCCTGACCAGAGTCGACAACACCTGGCGGCCAAGCTC
>NZ_JAVTWX010000144.1:0-4230 GCF_032229645.1 Brooklawnia sp. | reverse complement strand
GGCGGTGGGTGCGGGCTTGCTGGTTGAGGTCGTGGACGATGTCGCGGGTGGGGGCGAGCATGATCGAATCCAGCCCGGTGTCGGTGTCGGCGCGCCAGGCGTCGAAGGCCTGGCTGGTCATGGTGGCGAGGTCGCCGACGTGGACGCGCTGGTTGTCAAGGTAGAAGCCCAGAGCCGACACATCGCCATTTCGGAGGGCCAGCGAGGCGGCGGATTCTGCGGGGTCGGTGAACCGCATAAGCTCGGTTAATTGGACGGCCCCGTGGGTGGTCTGGATGTCGCGGAGGACTCCGCCCGCCCCTATCGCGGCGAGCTGTTGGTCGTCTCCGATGAGCCGGACGGACGCGCCCTGCTCGACCGCCCACGAACATATCTGGGCGAGGCTGATGGTGTCGGCCATGCCGGCTTCGTCGATCACGATCAGTGTCTTTGGGCCGATGTGGGATGCCCATTCGGGGAGTTGGCCGTGTGTGATGTGCCAGGCGAGTTTGGCCAAGGTTTCGGTTGTGGTGCCGGTCTGCTCGCGGAGGTGGGCGGCTGCTGCAGCGGAGGGTGCAGGCCGAGGACGCTGCCACCGCCGGTGGTCCAGGCGGTGGCGAGGGTGTGCATGGCGGCGGTCTTGTCGACGTGTCGGGTTTGACCGGCGTACCGGATGAAGGAGGTCGTCATGAGCGGCAGGGCAACAGACAACGTGGTGGAGCAGGTCGTGGTGTACCTGCATATCTCCGAGGACCGTACCGGCGCAGAGGCCGGGGTCGAGCGGCAGCGGGAGGACTGCCTAGAGATGTGCGGCAGGCTCGGGATCACTGATCCGGCGATCTTCATGGACGACCACATTTCGGCGTATTCGGGGAAGAAGCGCCCCGGCTATATCGAGTTGTTGGAGCGGGTGAGGCTCGGGCCGTCGCGGATCGTGGCGTGGCATGTGGCTCGCCTCTACCGTCGCCCGCGGGAGTTGGAAGGCGCGGCAAGCAGAGCGCCGCGCAGACATGCCCGCCGCCGACGCCGCCCGACAGATCGAGGCCAAACGCGCCGAGCAGGAGAACCGGCGGCAACAAACAGCCGAGCGGGAGCGGCACTCACCGAGCCGCTCGAGCACGGCCGGCGCCGCAGCGACCCACGCCGCGACGGGCGAACTCGAGGCCTGTAGATGTCTCGCGCCTATGTGGTGGGGTTTCCGAGTACCTGGCGGATCAGGTCTGCCGTGTGGGGTGCATCGACCGCGAGGCGATCCAGCACGTCCGGCGCGGTGGCGTCACCGCGCCAGGCGCGGGCGACCCCGGTCACGATCCTGCCCAGCGTGTCCGGGTGTGATTCGTGGAGCCCGGTGAGAAAGGCATCCGGGTGCTGAGCCTCGGTACCCCACGGGCCGAGAGCGTCACTGGGAAAGTCGCGCAGATTCCGAGTGACTATCACCTGTGCCCCGGCGTGAATCGCAGCAGCCAGAACGTGCCTATCGTCGGGGTCGGGGAGTTCGAGCTGGTCGATAAGGTGCTCATAACCGGTGACCGTCGCATCGCGGATCGCGTCGTTCATCAGCCGCCGAGTGCGATCCAGCCTGGCCGGGTCGAGGTCTGGACGGTTCGCCCGGAGGTTGCCGAACACCTCCTCAAGAATCCGATCCGTCCACTTCGGCTGCACCAGCCGCGCCAACCCGACCCTGATCAGCACATCCCTCAGTGTGGACGGGTAGAGCACATTCGCGTCATAGACGACGACCTGCGGCATCAGGACAGCCCGAGCGCGTGCGCCTCTGCCGCCAGCTCGTCCGCAGCCGCCGTCCGGCGGGCGTCGTCCTCTCGTAGGTAACGCACCAGCGACGCGGCCTTCACGCGACGGTGGGTGCCGACCGTGCGGTAGGAGATCTCCCCGGCATCGAGCAGACCGATCAGGAACGGACGAGACACGTTCAGCACATCCGCTGCCTGCTGTGTGGTCAGCTCCGCGTGCGCTGGCACGAGAGTCACCCCCTCACCGTGGGCGAAGCTGTCCAGCACGCGGGCAAGCGCGACCAGCACCGAGCCCGGCACCTCCAGCTCCCCGTCCGATCCGCCCAGGCTCAGCCGCACCGGAATGTTCGCATCCCGTGCGGCGTCAAGGCTGCGCAACGCCGAGGCTGCCAGCTCTGCGTCTGTCGGCTCGGGCACCAGTGTCGCGATGTCGCTCATCAGCCCGCTCCTCTCAATCGAAACTATCGAAACAGTCGCAATAAGTGTAACGCCGATGAGTCGTCTCCACCAGGGGCCGCACACCGCAACCCGCGACGCATACGCCCACAACCGAGAACATGCACAGTGGCGTCAAACTCGACATGTGGTATTCCCCGCGCCCGCCGGAGCGATCGCCAACTGAACCCGGGCACCGGACGAAGCCATCGCCGTGAAAAGCTCGGCCTGCCCAGCATTCAGTTCCAGATCGTTGCTGGCGGAGGCTTGCAGGGCCGCTGCGATGTGCTCGGCAGGCAGCCGGTGGCCGTCGGTCCGTCCGGCTAGGTCGAGGAGCCGCTGCTCGGCGCGGATCACCTGGGTGCTCGTGTAGAGGTCGGAGCCAGCGACTGTGTAGACGCTGGCGCCGTCGTGGCGGCGCAACGGTTCGGGTTCGTTGATGCCCATGTCGGGCTTGGCGAGCAGGATCGACCGGTCGGTTGCGGTGGCGACCAGCAGGTTAACGGCCGCGTCTAGCCGCTGCAGCGGCACATCGGTGCGCCGCAACTGGCGCAAGGCTTCGGCCCGCATGTGTGAGCCCTGCCAGGTCGCCGCCCGCGCGGACAGGACCTCGACGATGCGGTCAGCGGCGGTCTCGAACCATGCCGCGTCCGCATGTTCAAGCTCGGGATGCTTGGCGTGGGTGACGGTGGCCAGCATCCGCCGTAGAGGGGCTTCGCCGCCGAGGGTCTCGACCGCTTGGGTGCGCCAAACTGCCCGCTGCTCGGCCAGGGATCGGGGTTCGTGTTTGGCGTCGCGGGTCTCCAGGGTAGCCTGCTGGGCGAGCTTCACCGATTCCACCACCGATGGCGGGCGGTGATGATCTTCTTGAAACCGGGCCACCAGCTGCGCCCGGCGGGTTTCGATGTCGGCACGGCGGCTCGACCAGCGCTCATTCAACACTGCTGGGACGCCGTCGATCTCCCGAATGGGCCGCTTCCGTGCGTCCTCGGTGGGGCGGTCGGCGAAGTGGAATCCTTCGCGTTCCAGCAGCTTGATCAGCACGGTGTTGTAGTGCTCGGACGCTGCGACCGCACCTTTGTAGAGGACGCGTCCGTCGATCGCCAGCCACTTACCGGAATCGGCGGTTTTGACCTTGTTCGCGACCGCCACATGGGTATGCAGATCCGGGTCCCCGGCCCTCGAATCACGGTGAGTGAACGACGCGGCGACCATCCCGATGACGTCGACCTGCCGCACCCCGCGGGTGCCTTCACGCGAATACAACAACCGCGACTCGATAAACTTCAGCGCGGATGCGACGGCCTCTTGGTGGGCGATCTCGATGCGCGCCGACGTCTTCGGGTCGGCGACCGCCCACAGCGTGGAGACGCTCTTCGGCGGCGAAAACGTGAGATCGAAACCGGCCACTGTAGTAGATGCCGGACGCGAATGCCGGGCGATCGTCCCCGCCAACTCGCGGGCGTCGGCGGGTGGACGTCCGTACTCTTTGATGAACGTCTCCCGGGCCACGTCGGTGCGGATCTGCGCCCGGTCGTCAATCGAGACGGGGGAGTCACGGCTCAGTCCGCGCGCCTTGTTTAGCTCGGTGATCCGGCGTGCGACCTCGATGCGGAACTCGTCCACGCCACCGTTGATCCGGAACGGGGATCCCAGCCGCATGGCTGCGTCCACGAGGTCTTTGGGAGCGTTGGGGCCGAGCTGGCGGACCAGCACCGGGCCGAGCGGATTCAGCCCGGTGCCGAACAAGGCCTGCATCTGGTCCTGCGTCACAACCGAATCCCTGAGGGATGGATCGATCGATGCGCAGATACCAGGGGTTTCGCCGCGCTCGGAGTAATACGATGCCAGGCCCGTGTAGCCCTTCTCGGTGACGTCCTGCACAGCGACCTGCCGGGTCAGGTAGTCATAGCCCGACCCGGCCGACAACTTGTGCAAAGACATCGTCATACCACCACAAGCCACCAGGCGGTGCTTTCCTGCTCAGTAGGAGCAGTCGGAATTTGGTGGAGTTAGTCGTCCGGAATCATCGCGCTCAACGCCGCAATCGTGGCTGCGACCTCGC
>NZ_JAVTWX010000143.1:1773-26055 GCF_032229645.1 Brooklawnia sp. | reverse complement strand
TGCTCACCCCGTACGTCAAGGGCGGCAAGATCGGCCTGTTCGGCGGCGCCGGCGTGGGCAAGACGGTGCTCATCCAGGAGATGATCTACCGGATCGCGCACAACTTCGGCGGCACCTCGGTGTTCGCCGGCGTGGGGGAGCGGACCCGTGAGGGCAACGACCTGATCCACGAGATGATCGAGGCCGGCGTCATGAAGGACACCGCCCTGGTCTTCGGCCAGATGGACGAGCCGCCGGGCACCCGGCTGCGGGTGGCGCTGTCGGCGCTGACCATGGCGGAGTACTTCCGCGATGTGCAGAACCAGGACGTGCTGCTGTTCATCGACAACATCTTCCGGTTCACCCAGGCCGGCTCCGAGGTCTCCACGCTGCTCGGCCGGATGCCCTCCGCGGTGGGCTACCAGCCGAACCTGGCCGACGAGATGGGCCAGCTGCAGGAGCGGATCACCTCGACCCGCGGTCACTCGATCACCTCGATGCAGGCGATCTACGTGCCCGCCGATGACTACACCGACCCGGCTCCGGCGACGACCTTCGCGCACCTGGACGCGACCACCGAACTCTCGCGTGCGATCGCCTCGCGCGGCATCTACCCGGCCGTGGACCCGTTGAGCTCGACCAGCCGCATTCTCGATGCTCAGTACATCGGCCAGGAGCACTACGACGTCGCCACCCAGGTGAAGCAGATCCTGCAACGCAACAAGGAATTGCAGGACATCATCGCGATTCTGGGCATCGATGAGTTGTCCGAGGACGACAAGATCCTGGTGAACCGGGCGCGGCGTATCTCACAGTTCTTGAGTCAAAACTTCTATGTCGCCGAGAAGTTCACCGGCGTTCCCGGTTCCACGGTTCCGGTCGCCGATACGGTCGCCGGATTCAAGAAGATCTGCGATGGCGAGTGCGATGAGATCCCCGAGCAGGCCTTCTTCAACGTCGGCGGCATGGACGATGTCATGGCCAAATGGAATCAGTTGAAGAAAGAAGCCTGAGATGGCGTCTGACCTACTCAATGTCAGGTTCGTCGCCACCGATGGACTTGTCTGGCAGGGCGATGCGCTGAGCGTTCTGGCGCGCACCGTTGAGGGCGATATCGGCATTCTCGCGGGTCATGAGCCACTGATGGCGGTGCTCGTACCTCACGGTGCTGAGGTGGTCACATCCAACGGTGTGCGTCACGTGATAGCCATCGATTCGGGTTTTCTGTCGGTCTTCGATAACCATGTGTCCGTAATATCGTCGTTCGGAGAATTGGCAAGCGAGATTTCTGTCGACGATGCCGAGGTCGGGCTTGCGGCGCTGCACGCGAGGGTGCAGGCAGCCGAGGCGAGCGAGCGAGAGCTGAGGCAGTACCGCAGGCTGCAGTCGCAGGTCAAAGCCGGTCAGAAGTACGGCGAGCTGATGAAGCGGAATCACTAGAGATAGTGCGCGCCACCAGGAACAGTTGCGCTAATCTCTGTTCATGGACGATCCCGGGTGGCCGAATTGGCTGGCCACCATCGTTCTGGTGGTCGGCCTGTGTTACCTGTTGGCCGTCTTTCTCCGCCGGGTCTGGCTGAGCAGCAGTGGCGGTCTCTTCGATTGCGGATTGCGATTGCAGGGTGCTCGTCGCTGGCGGCTGGGATTGGCGCGCTATTCGGGTGAGTGCTTCGAGTGGTATCTGCTCTGGAACGTATTGCCCAGGCCAAGCAGGGTATTCGTCCGGAGCGAATGCGCGGTCAGCGGTCTGCGGGAAACCGATGCGGCCGAGTCTCAACTCGGCTATGCCTTTTCGACGATCCTGTCATTGCGGGTCGACGATGAGCGACCGGATTCGCCGGTACAAGAATGGGATCTGGCGCTCAATGAGGGTTCCGCGATGGGCCTGGTGAGCTGGCTGGAGGCCGCTCCTCCGGGGCAGGGCGACTACCGCCGCCGCCGCTAGCGGCCTGAAGCACGAACTGAGGAGCTATGAAAGCGCGTGGTGAGTACGCGTCCGCCGACGGCATCTGGGTGAGCGCGGAGATCGAGGTCGTCGATCAGCGGTTGACGCGGGTACAGCTAGCGGCCGCAGGCGATGTCGATGACCAGATGCGCAGCGGCCTGGGGCGGGCCGAGGTGGCGCTCCAGGGGGCAGCCGTCGCGGACGTGCGGAGTCTCGCGCGCCTCGCCGCCGACGCGTGGCCCGACGCCCCCGACGGTCTCGCGGCGACGATCGCCATCGCGGTGCGCCGAGCGGTCCTCGGTGCCACCGACTGGCGGGACCTGACCTTCGATGTGATCCCCGCGGTCAGGCTGCCGGTGGCCACCCATGTCGCGCTCGACCAGGTTCTGGCCGATGACATCCGCGCCGGACGGCGCAATGCCACATTCCGGATCTGGGAATGGGACGATCCTGCTGTGGTCATCGGCTCCTTCCAATCGGTGCGCAATGAGGTTGATCCCGACAATGCCGCTGAGTACGGATTCCAGGTGGTGCGGCGGATCTCCGGCGGGGGAGCGATGTACATGCCTCCGGGCACCTGCATCACCTACTCGTTGACGGTTCCGGGATCGCTGACCGAGGGGCTCAGTTTCGAGCAGTCCTATGCGTTCCTCGACGCCTGGGTGCTCGACGCGCTGGCACAAGTTGGCGTCCGAGCGCGCTATCTGCCGCTCAATGACATCGCCTCGGATAAGGGCAAGATCGGCGGAGCGGCTCAGCGCCGGTTCGCCGATGGCACGGTGCTTCATCATGTGACCAGTGCCTATGCCATGGATATGGGGCTGCTGGCGAAGGTCTTGCGGCTGGGGAGGGAACCGATCAGCGCGAAGGGCACGGCCAGCGCCAACAAATGGGTCGATCCGATGTGCTCGCAGACAAGTATGCCGCGGGAGCAGGTGATGTCGTCGTTCCTCGAGTCTTTCAAGTCCCGCTACCGTTGCGTGGATGCCGGCTACAGCGACGATCAGCTTGCTCGGGCGTCCGAACTGGTCCGCACGAAGTTCGGTGCCGACGATTGGACCTATCGGGTGCCCTGAGGGCCTCAGCCTCCCGTTTGACCAGGGTTGCGTTCCCCACCGGGAATCCAGAGCACATCGGAGATGCCTGCGAGCATGTTGGCGCGCCTGGCCATGATGAAGAACAGGTCACTGAGCCGGTTGAGGTACTTCAACGGCAACGGGCTGATGCCGCCCTGGGGCCCGGTCGAGCCATCCTCCAGACCGTGGTCCTCGGCAGCGACCCAGGCCTGACGCTCGGCGCGGCGGGCCATCGTCCGTAAGAGATGGAACTGGGCGCTGGTCGGTGAGCCCCCCGGGAGAATGAACGAATCGAGCTTGCCCAGGCCTTCGAGGAACTCGTCACACCAGCCCTCGAGGCGGTCGATGCTGGACTGGATGATGCGCAGCGGCTCCCACTTGGGATCGGGTGCCACCGGGTTCGACAGGTCGGCACCGAGATCGAAGAGTTCGTTCTGGATGATCTGCAGCGCGGCCTGAGCGTGTGGGTCGACCTCGTAGTTTGCCAGCAAGACACCGATGGCGGAATTGAGTTCATCGACAGTGCCGTAGGCTTCGACTCGTGAATCGGTCTTCTGAGCGACCGAGTTATCGGAGAGTCGTGTCTGTCCTGCATCGCCGGTTCGGGTATAGATACGGGTGAGATGCACCATGACCGAAAGCCTACCTGGCCGATGGCCGGCACGAGGGGACGAATAGATGACACTGAGCAGGCGAGCAGTGGTGGGATTGGTGGCCGGCTGCGCGACCATTGCACTCTCGGCTTGTGCGAGCGGACCAGTGGAGACCAGCACCCCGGCCGGCACACCGGCCAGCAGCGCGGCGAGCAGCCCGGCGTCGGCTTCGCAGGGTGCGTCGCCTTCGGCAGGCACCGCCAGCGCGTTGAGCGAGACGGTCAGCTGCACCTACTCTGCCGGCGGCCAGCGGGCCAAGCCGGTCGATCCTCCGCCCGCAACCGACGTGCCGGCCACAGGCACGCTCACCGCGACTGTCGATATGTCGGCCGGTCCGGTGACGATCACCATGGATCGGGCTGCGGCGCCATGTACCGTGAACTCGTTCGAGGCGCTGGTCAAGCAGGGGTTCTATGACGACACAGTGTGTCATCGGCTGGTCGACAGCGGCATCTATATCCTGCAGTGCGGTGATCCGACCGGCACCGGCATGGGCGGTCCGGGCTATCGCTTCCCGGACGAGCTGACCGGTAACGAGCAGTACACCGCGGGCGTGGTCGCGATGGCGAATGCGGGAGCCGACACCAATGGCTCGCAGTTCTTCATCGTCTGGGCGGATTCACCTCTGCCGCCCGACTACACGGTCTTCGGGACGATAGACCAGGCGTCGCTGGACGTCGTCACCACGATTGCCTCCCGGGGCGTTTCGAAGGACGCCTCGCCCAGTCCGATCGCCGAGGCAAAGATCGATCGCGTCAGCCTCGGCTGATGAACTCGGCGATGGCCGAGGCGACGGCCTGCGGTTGGTCGGCGTGGATCCAGTGCCCGGCGTCGGGAATGGTGATGAGCTGGACGGCGGGAAAATAGCTCCGCATGATCGGCTCGTCGGCGGGTTGAACGTGCAGGGAGTTCGCTCCGCGTAGCCACAGCACCGGGCCATGCCACCGGCCGCTGATCGGCGGCCAGCCCACGAGCTTGTCGATGGACGCCTGCAGCAGGCCCAGATTGGCCAGCCACCGCCAGCCGTCGCCGGTTGGGGTGCGGTGCAGATTCTGCAGCAGGAACGCGCGGACTGCGGCATCGTGCACATCGGCGGACAGTGCCTCGTCCGCTTGCTTGCGGGTGGTGATGCGATCAAGGTCGATGCGGAGCAATGAGTCGACCAGGTGCTGGAACTCGCCGTCGTCGCCGCGGGCCACCGGCGACATATCGGCCACCACGAGTCGATTGAGTAAACCGGGATGGCGAAGGGCGAGTCGCATGGCGACCTTCCCGCCCATCGAATGTCCGATAAGCGTAACCGGCTCGGCTTGCGTGTCGCGTGCCCGCAATTCGCCGGCGACCAGGTCGGCGAAGAGATCGAGGTCAAAGCGATCCGTCCACGGCGAACGTCCGTGGTTGGGCAAGTCGAGCAGGACGCTGGTGGCCTGGTCTGCGAGCAGCTTGGCGACATTTCCGAAGTTCTTGCCCTGGCCGAAGACCCCATGCAAGAAGACCAACCGGGTGGGCCCGTGACCGATTTCGATCGCGTGCAGTCGTGTCATCTCATCTCCTGCGCTGCCAGCAATAGCTGTGGAAGTGTCGGCGGTAGTCGACGCCAGAGGTCGAACCGAGTGGGGGAGTATGCGGCCAGGCGACGATGTGCGGGGTACCCGGCTGGATCGGGTTCTCGCATTCGGGACAGATATAGGTCTTGGTGGCGTTCTCGGCGCGAACCTGGCGCACCACCCATCGTCCGTCTGTCTTGCTGGCCGAGGTGTTGAAGTGGTCCATACGCAGCGGACGAGGCGGACGCGTGTGTTTGCTGGGACGTTTGGCCACCCGATCACCTTACCGCGTGCGCCGGGAGCGGCTTGGGGTACGGTGGACGCCGTGCGTGTGGTGATCGGGGAATGCCAAGTGGACTATGGCGGCAGATTGACGGCTCATCTGCCGATGGCGCGCAGATTGATCATGGTGAAAGCGGACGGATCGGTCTCGGTGCATGCCGATGATCGCGCGTACAAGCCATTGAACTGGATGAGCCCGCCATGCACGATGACCGTCACGCCCGCAGATCAGGCCGAGCTGAGCGCGACGACTGCCGATGTCGATCCGCGGATACGCGAGGTATGGACGATCCGCGCCAAGAGCGGCGACTTCTTGCAGGTCAGCCTGGGCGAGATCGAACTCGACTTCACGACCGAGCTCGGCGTTGATCCTGGGCTACGCAAGGACGGCGTGGAGGCCCATCTGCAAGCGTTGCTCGCGGAAAACCCTGCGGCTTTCGGTGACGGCTGGAGCGTGGTGCAGCGCGAGTACATGACCGCGATCGGCCCGGTCGACCTGCTGTGCCGTGACGAACTCGGCTGCTATGTCGCGGTCGAGGTGAAGCGGCGTGGCGAGATCGACGGCGTCGAGCAGCTGACCCGCTATCTTGAGCTGATGAACCGCGACCCGCTGCTGGGCGAGGTTCGCGGCGTCTTCGCCGCTCAGCAGATCAAACCTCAGGCCCGTACGGTTGCGACCGACCGGGGCATCTCCTGTGTGGTGGTCGATTACGATGCGTTGCGCGGCCTGGATCACGCGGAGGATCGGCTCTTCTAAGGGCCGATCCTCCGCGCGCCCTCGGTTCAGTCCTGGTGGATGACCTTGGTGTGCTCGGTGCCATCGTCGGCCGGGATGACCGCCGTTGAGTTCGCATCTGCATCTGTGGAAGTCGCCCGGTCGTGGGTAGCCTGCGGGATCACCGCGGTCGGCGCGGCGTTCGGATCGCTGCGGATCACCGTTGTCGGCTCGTTTGGCTGAGCCACGCCCTGCTGGGTCGATCCGGAAAGCCACTGCTGGTTGGGATCCGCAGCCCCTGACTGAGCCGCGTCGGCCGCCGGGGCGGTGAACGGATCGGTGTTGGGGTAATCGGAGGTCGCTTCCAACGCCATCTGCTGGAGGTTGGACATCTGGGCGATAATCGAGTCCTTGCGCTGTAGCAGGATCGCCACCTCGCGTTCCAACTGCTCCTTGCGCCAGGCGAACTGCTCTTCGAGCCGATCCTTCATCATGGTCGCCTGCCGATGGGACGCAGCCACCTGGCTCTCTGTCTCGGCCGCCGCCTTCGCCCGCAAGTCCTCGGCCGCAGACATGGCGTCCGAACGGATCTTGCTGGCCTGACCGCCGGCCTCGGCCACGGCGTCCGTCGCCTTCGAGTGCTGCTCATTGGCGTCCGCCATCAAAGCGGCGACCTTCTCGGCAACCTGCTTGGCCTCAGCGTTGGCCGACTTGATCTGGGCTTGCGCCTGCGCGTGGGTCTTCTGCTTGATCTCGTCGGCCTCGGCCCGCGTGCCGCGCAGCAGTTCTTCGGCCTGGGTCCGCGCGCTGCGAAGCACGTTGTCGGCCTCGGCCTTAGAGGTGGAAAGCAGTTCATCGGCCTGGACCTTGGCTGCACCGCGTGCCTGTTCAGCGTCCCGTGCGGCCTGCTCGGCCAGCTGTCGCGCGGCTGTCGTCGCTTGCGAGGTGGCCAGCGTGCTGTTGTGCGAGGCCTCGTCGATCAGCCCCTGGGCCTGGGTCTTGGCGGCGTCCACGAGTGCATCGCAGTCGCGCTGGGTTGCCGCGCGCGCCTGGGTGATCTCGGCGTCCAACTGCTCGCGCATGGTACGCAGATTGCCAAGGGTCTCGACCCGAATGTCGTCGGCCTCAGTCTGCGCGGCGGCACGCAGATCGGACGCTACGCGGTGTCCCTCTTCCTTGATGCGCTCTGCCTCGGAGGCTGCCCTGCTGATCAGATCGGAGGCCTGTGCTTCGGCCGCCCGCAGCATCTGGGTGGCATGCGAACCCAGCCGGGTGAAATCGGTGTCGCCGTGTTCCCGCTGTGCCAGTGCGAGTTCCGCACGCAGGTGGCGGGTGAGTTGACGCAGCGTGGAAACCTGCTGCTCAATGTCGCGAACATAGTTGTCAACCGTTGGTCTGTCGTATCCCAGCATCGCATGCGGGAAACTACCAGCGGCGCTGGCCCTGTCATCGAAAAGATTGAGGCCGGTGTCTTCGGTGTATTCCTCGCCAGCGGTATCGGTCATCGCGAACTCCTCACGTCCCATCCGAGGTTAGCAACAACAGCTGTGGGGTGCCCTAACGGACACCCCACAGTGGGTTGACTGACTGAAACCGATCAGCTTCAGTGACCGGTACCGGGCTGCACGATCTCGATCAGCACACCCTTGCCCGACTTCGGGTGAATGAAGTTGATCTTGGAGCCACCGGTACCGATGCGGGGCTCGTCGTAGAGCAGCTTGACGCCGCGCTCGCGCAAGGTGGCCGCCGCGGTCTCCATGTCCGCAACGCGCCACGCCATATGGTGCAGACCGGGGCGGTTCTTCTCCAGCCACTTCGCAGTGGTGGCATCCGGGCGGGTCGGCTGAATGAGCTGGATCTGGGTCATGTGCTCGGTCAACTCAGCGGCCGGGGCCATCATGATCTCGAAGACACCCTGCTCATCATTGATTTCGCGGTGAATTTCGTGCCATCCGAAGACCTCGGTGTAGTACTTCACGGCCTCTTCGTTGTCGGGGCTGACATATGCGACGTGATCGATACATACGAACAGATCAGAGTTTTCCATGCGTTGATCCTTTCATAGTGGATTGTCGACGAAACGTGAGGGTTGGGCTCCGATCAGGCGTCCAGAGCTTCGGAAACGACCTGCTTGGCCGCATCCTGCATCGCTGCCAGATGCTCCGCACTGCGGTAGCTCTCGGCGTAGATCTTGTACTTGTCCTCGGTGCCCGAGGGACGAGCGGCGAACCACCCGGCGTCGGTGGTGACTTTGATGCCGCCGATGGCAGCGTCATTGCCTGGCGCATGCGAGTAGACGTGGGTGATCGGATCTCCGGCGAGCTCTGCGGCCTTGATATCTTCGGGCGCCAACGCCTTGAGGCGCGCCTTCTGCTCACGGTTCGCCTCGGCGTCGATGCGGGCATAGAAGTAGGTACCGAACTGGTCGACGAGCTTGTTGTAATGCTGCGACGGGGTCAACCCGGTCTTCGCGGTGATCTCGCTGGCCAGCAGGTCGAGGATCAGGCCGTCCTTGTCGGTCGTCCAGGTCGAACCGTCGAATTCGAGGAAGGAAGCTCCCGCAGACTCTTCGCCCCCGAAGCCGAGGTCGCCCGAGATCAATCCGGGGACGAACCACTTGAACCCCACCGGTACCTCGACCAGCGTGCGTCCGAGCAGCTGGGCGACGTTGTCGATCATGGAACTGGAGACCAGGGTCTTGCCGATCGCGGTGGTGGCAGGCCAACCCGGCCGATTGCCGAAGAGGTACTGAATCGCCACTGCCAGATAGTGGTTCGGGTTCATCAGGCCCGCATCCGGGGTGACGATGCCGTGCCGGTCGGAATCCGCATCGTTGCCGGTCGACAGATCGTACGCGTTGCGATTGGCCACCAGGGAAGCCATCGCGTTCGGCGACGAGCAGTCCATCCGGATCTTGCCGTCGGTGTCGAGCGTCATGAAGTACCAGGTGGGATCGACGACGTTGTTGACGACCGTCAGGTTCGGCAGCAGGTTCTCTGAGATGAACTGCCAGTACTGCACCGACGCTCCGCCCATCGGATCGGCACCGATGCGCAGTCCGGACGCCTTGATCGCCTCCATATCGACAACCTGGGCGAGTTCAGTGCAGTACGGGGTGCGGTAGTCATAGCGGACGACCTTGGCAGCGGCCTGCTCATAGGGAACACGGGAGATCGTCTTGTAGTTGGCCATCAGCTGATTGGCGCGATCGGCGATCCATCCGGTCGCGTCGGTGTCGGCCGGGCCGCCGTTCGGCGGGTTGTACTTGAAGCCGCCATCGCGCGGGGGATTGTGGGATGGGGTGACCACGATGCCATCGGACTGCGGGCCACCGGCGTGTTCGCGGTTATAGCGGATGATGGCGCGGGAGACGGCGGGGGTCGGGGTGTATTCGTCATCGCGTTCGGCGAGCACCTCGATGCCGTTGGCGACCAGCACCTCGATGGCCGTCTTCCAAGCCGGAAGCGACAGACCATGAGTGTCCTTGCCGATGAACAGGGGACCGGTGGTGCCCTGGCCGGCGCGGTACTCGATGATCGCTTGGGTGATGGATGCGATATGCGCTTCGTTGAATGCAGTATCGAGGCTTGACCCACGGTGGCCGGAGGTTCCAAAGGAGACCGCCTGGTCGGGATTTGTGGGGTCAGGCACCAAGTCATAGTAGGCGCCGAGTACTTCATCGACGTTGATCAAGTCGGAGGGATCGGCCAATTGGCCGGCGCGTGGATGAGCCATGGCTCTATCTTGCCGCCTGAGCGCCGGTTTCGTAATAGTTCTTAGGTACTCGGCGACGGTGGAAGAATGGGCGCATGAACGCTGATCAGAGTTTTTCGCGTCCCGGGGCCATTGATCTGTCCTCCCTTGCCACCTCGGCCGGCACTCAGCCCGCCACTGCTGGCGGCAGCTATGTGATAGAGGTGACCGAGTCGGTCTTCGAGTCCGTCGCGCAGCAGTCGACGCAGTACCCGGTCATCATGGCTTTCGTCACTGGCGACGACCGGGCCAGCAAGCAGGTCGTGAACGATCTTGGCGACCTGGTGAATGGGCTTGCTGGACGCATGCTGCTGGGTGTCGTCGATATCGCAACCCAGCCGCGGATCGCGCAGACGCTCGGTGTGCAGGCGGTGCCGACCGTGGTTGCGCTCATCGGCGGTCAGCTGGCGCCGCTCTTTCAGGGCACCCGAGACAAGGCGGATATCGCGGCGTTGCTCGACCAGGTGGCTCAGATCGCGGTGGCCAACGGTTTGTCCGGGCGCGCCCAGCCGCAATCATCGCCTGCAGCCGCAGCCGGTACCGACGGCCAGCCGACCCTTGATCCGCGTTTCGCCGCTGCCGATGAGGCTCTTCAGGCGGGCGACTTCGCGAAGGCCGTGGACGAGTTCGACCGGCTGCTGAAGGCCAACCCCCGTGATGCGGAGGCTCAGGCAGGACGTGCGCAGGCCGCGCTGTTGATGCGCACCTCCGATGTCGATCCCGAGACGATCGCGAAAGCGGATGCCGCCCCAGACGATCTCGACCTGCAATTCGCGGCTGCCGATCTGGAGTTGATCACCGGCAACGCCGAACGGGCATTCGGTCGGCTGGTCGATCTGGTGCGCAGTACCGCGGGGGAGGACCGCGAGCGGGTTCGCGCGCGGCTGGTCGAACTCTTCGAGACGGCCGATCCGACCGACCCTGTGGTCAAGAAGGCCCGCCGGGCGTTGTCGATGGCGCTGTTCTGAGCTTCGTCCGGGCTCGCCAGCACGCGTCGACGCTGCGTTTGGACCTCGGCGAACACAGCGGCTACCGAGAACAACCGGTCGTCTTGGCAGCGACTGCCGAGAATCGCAAAGGCTGCCGGAGCTTCGGTAGCCGCCGCTACTTCCGGTAGCCGCTGCGTCGAAGAGTGTGCGGGTCGGTAGCCGCTGCTACTTCCGGCAGCCGCTGCGTCGAAGAGTGTGCGGATCGGTAGCCGCTGCTACTTCCGGTAGCCGCTGCCCGTCACGGCAACTCGCGGCCGTCCTCGGTGTAGATGGTGGTGGGCCCGGCCAGCAGCCGGTGCAGCCGCCTGGACGACAGGGAGAAGATGTGGTCGTCCATCTCGTCTTCGAAGACCCAGCGAAAGGCGCGGATCTCCGTCTCGGGCAGCTCCATCTGGTCGATGGTGGCCTGGTCGAGAACGCCGCCATCGAAGATGAACTCCACTGCGTCGTCCCAGCCCAGGTAGGGAGGCATCCAGTCGACCACCAGCGGCTGAGCGAGCCGCACCCCGATGCCGAGTTCTTCGAGCACCTCACGCTCAGCGCCCGCCCGCGGTGTCTCGTTGGGTTCGACGACCCCACCGGGCAGTTCCCAGTCGTCCTTGTAGGTGGTCTCGACCAGCAGGATTCGTCCGGCTTGGTCGCGGAAGAGCACGTGTCCGATCAGCCGGTGCGTGGGCAGCACAGTATTCATCACGCCACTGAAACCGTCGGGACCGTAGACTTGATCGATGGCCAGCCGGGCATAGATGAAAACGTGCTGCCAGCCGCCGTCTGGTCTGCGTACCGCGTTGCGGCGGCATCCCTCGCGACGGAAGCGTGCCCGATGCAACGCCCGCATGGCCATCTGATCGTCGGCGGGTATCTGCACCTCCAGGCGATCGACCTCGCGTCCGATCAAGGCGTCGTCGGCGGCCAGACTGACTGCGCGATCCAATGTCGCCTGATCAGTCTGGCCCGCCCATTCGAGCACGCCGATGCCGTCGTTGACGGTGAGCGTGATCTCGAACTTCTCGTTCAAGCGGTCAACCCTCAGCCTTCATAGCGCAGCCAGACGCCGGCGGCCGGCGGCACCACGACGGTTGCCCCGGCCCACGAGCCGGGATTGCTGCTGTCACCGGCTATCGTCGCGACGACCGGCTCTGTGTTGTGATACAGCCCGGTGCCATCGAACTCAGCCGCATCGGTATTGAGTACCTCACGCCAGGTTCCGGCCTTAGGCAAGACGATCGAGTAGTTGTCATTCGGTTCGGACGAGAAGTTCGCGATGCAGGCGATCATCTCGCCATCGCGATCCAGCCGTACAAAGCTGTAGGTGTTATGGGCGGCATCGTCCGCATTGATCCAGCGGAAGCCCTCCGGCTCACAGTCCAGCTGGTACAAGGCCGGATGAGAGGCTTGCAGCTCGTTCATGGCGCGAATGAGTTGGCGGACGCCGTTGTGGCCGTGCAGTGAATCCACCCACCACTCCAGACCGGTCTCCTCGTTCCATTCCGGACGCTGCGCGAACTCCTGTCCCATGAACAGCAGCTGCTTGCCGGGGAAGCTCCACATGAACGAGTAGAAGGTCCGCAGTGTTGCGAACTTGCGCCAATCGTCCTGCGGAATCTTGTTGAGCATCGATCCCTTGCCATGCACGACCTCGTCGTGGCTGATCGGCAGGATGAAGTTCTCCGAGTACGCGTAGACCATCGCGAAGGTCATGTCGTTGTGATGATACTGCCGATAGATCGGATCGAGGCCGAGATAGCGCAGGGAGTCGTTCATCCAGCCCATGTTCCATTTGAACCCGAATCCCAGGCCACCCCAGTTCGTCGGCTTGGTGACCCCGCCGAAGCTCGTGGACTCCTCGGCGATCATCACAACGCCCGGAGTGCGCGCGTATAGATGCTTGTTCACATAGCGCAGCAGGTCGATCGCCTCGAGGTTCTCGCGGCCGCCGTACTCGTTCGGCACCCACTCGCCCTCGTTACGCGAGTAGTCGAGATAGAGCATGGAGGCCACCGCGTCCACACGGAGCGCGTCGGCGTGGAACTGATGCACCCAGTACAAGGCATTGGAGACCAGGAAGCTCTTGACCTCGTTGCGACCGAAGTTGAAGACGTAGGTGCCCCAGTCGGGCTGCTCGCCCTGCCGAGGATCGGCGTGCTCGTACAGTGCGGTGCCGTCGAAGCGGCCGAGGGCCCAGTCGTCCTTCGGGAAGTGCCCCGGCACCCAGTCGAGGATCACGCCGATGCCCTCGGCATGCAGTGCCTCGACCAACACACGGAAATCGTCCGGAGTACCAAGCCGGCCATCAGGGGCGAAGTAGCCCGTGACCTGATAGCCCCAGCTGCCCGGGAACGGGTGAGCCATCACGGGCATCAGCTCGACATGCGTGTAGCCCTGCCACTTGACGTATTGCGGGAGCTGTTCGGCGAGCTCGAGGTAGCTCAGGCCCTTGCGCCAGCTGCCCAGATGCAGCTCGTAGATGCTCATCTGCGACTCGTAGACGTTGGTCTGTGAACGCTTGTCGAGCCACTGCTGCTCGACATCGCTCCACTCGTGCTCCGACTCCCAGACGATGGACGCATTACCCGGGGGCGTGTCCGCGAATCGGGCGTAGGGGTCGACCTTCTCCTGCCAGGCGCCGTCAGCGTGCTGGATCTTGTACTTGTACTGGGCGCCTGCCCCGACGCCTTCCTTCCACAGTGCCCAGACTCCGGTGCCGGGGACCAGCTCCATGTCGTCGCCTTGCCACCAGTTGAAGTCGCCCATCACCTGGACGCGCTGGGCATTGGGAGCCCAGACAGCGAATCGGGTGCCACTCAGATCTCCGCGCTCGTCGTCGTGCACGGTGACCACGTGGCTGCCGAGCCTGCGCCAGGCCTCGGTGTCGCCACCACTGTGGAAACCCTCGAGATCCCAACCGGTCAGATTGCCGAACTTGTCATGCATGTCTTCCTGCTTTCAGCGATGCGCGCGGACAGTGAGAATATGGGCCGGACGTGCGGGGTCCAAGAGGACGAAGTTGCGCGTCCCCCAGACGAAGTCTGCCCCGGTCAGTTCGTCATGGACATCGAAGGTCTCGGAGTCGATGCCGAAGTCCTTGAGGTCCACAGTTACTTCGCCACTCACCGTCTCATGCGGGTCGAGGCTGCAAACGACGATGACGTTGTCGTCGCCGTCGTTCTTCGCGAACGCGAAGATCTCATCGGAGTTGGTCGCAAGCACAGTGCTGCGGCGAAGCTGCTGCAACGCGGGGTGCTCACGACGAATCTCATTCAGCCGAGTCATCAACTCGTTGAGGTTCGGCTTGGCAGTGAAGTCGCGCGGACGATACTCGTACTTCTCGGAGTTCAGATACTCCTCACCGCCAGCCTTGAAGGGCTCGAACTCGAACTGCTCAAAGCCCTGGTAGATGCCCCACAATGGGCTCATCATCGATGCCAGGATCAACCGGATCGCGAAGGCCGCAGGTGCTCCCGACCGTACCGAGAGCGGGTTGATATCGGGAGTATTGACGAAGAAGTTCGGACGCATGAAGTCTGCGGTCTGGGTGGCCAGCTCCGTCAGATAGTCGCCGAGTTCCTTCCTGGTGAAGCGCCAGGTGAAGTAGGTGTAGCTCATGTGGAAGCCGGCCTTGCCGAGCGTCTGCATGACCTCGGGACGGCTGAACGCCTCGGCGAAGAAGATCACCTCGGGATGCTTCGCATGCACCTGACTGGTCAGCCAATCCCAGAAGTTCAGCGGCTTCGTGTGCGGGTTGTCGACGCGGAAGATGGTCACGCCGTGCTCAATCCAGTACTCGATCAGCCGCAACGCCTCGTGGTACATGCCCTCAGGGTCGTTGTCGAAGTTGATCGGGTAGATGTCCTGGTACTTCTTCGGAGGATTCTCGGCATACGCGATGGTGCCGTCCAGCCTGGTGGTGAACCACTCCGGATGCTCGGTGACCCACGGATGATCGGGGGAGGCCTGCAGCGCGAAGTCGATCGCAACCTCCAGACCAACGGACTTGGCCTTGTCGACGAAGGCATCGAAATCTTCGATGGTGCCCAAATCCGGATGGATCGCGTCGTGACCGCCCTCAGGCCCGCCCACCGCCCATGGCGAGCCCGGATCGTTCGGGCCGGCGGTCAGGGAGTTGTTGGGACCCTTGCGGAACTGGCGTCCCACCGGATGGATCGGGGGCACGTAAGCGACATCGAAGCCCATCTCGGCGATGTGCTCGAGAATCGGGTAGCAATCCTTGAAGGTACCCGAGTGCCATTCACCGGTGTGCGGATCGCGCGCCGCACCTTGGGAGCGTGGGAAGAACTCGTACCAGCTGGCATACAGCGCCCGTTTGCGGTCGACCTGAATGGGGTACTCGACGCTGGGAGTGATCATGCGGCGCCGTCCGAAGCGGGTCATCGCTGCGTCAAGATCATCGGCCAGCGCCAGTGCGCGCAACTGATCGGCGGGACGGCTCGGCTTGAGGCCGGCGTCGGCCGCCTCGATCACGACCGCTGCGGCCTCGGCGCCTGCGGCGCGGGCACGGGGAGCGGCATCGGAGAACAGGTCGTGGCCTTCCACGCAGACCAACTCAATGTCCATGTCGGCGGCCAGCTTGGCATCTGCATTGTGCTGCCAGGTGTGCCAGTCGTCGGCCCATCCCTCGATACGAAACGTCCAGTCGCCGGGCGTGTCCAGACGCACCCAGACCTGCCAGATGTCGAGGCCGGCCGGCCAGATCTGCGCCATGTCGACCCGCGAGGTCTGGCCATCCGCGCTGGTCAACACCACCGTCGCGCCGACCTTGTCATGGCCTTCGCGGTAAACACGCGTGGAAATCGGGAACTGCTCGCCTTCCACAGCCTTGGCCGGGTAGGCGCCATGTTCGATGACCGGGGATATCTTCCCGATCGGTAGTCGTCCGAACTTGAACTCGTCAAATCGGGACGTGGCCTTGTGGCATACGTTGTCGAGGTCACTCACGTGAGCAACGCTAGCGGCCGATCGCCTTGCTAGCGAGCAGATGGGCAGACTCAGGAAGCTTTTTTCGACAAAGAGTGAAACGTTTGAGCCAGGGCGCGGACCTCCACTAGCCTGACGAGGTGCGTGCCATTCGACGATTCATAGTTCAGCCTGTGCTACCCGAGCCGCTGCGGCCTCTCGGCGATCTTGCGCGTAACCTGCGCTGGAGCTGGCATCCCGATACTCAGGAGGTCTTCCGCGCGGTGGACCCCGATCTGTGGGTGAGCACCGGCGGCAATCCGCTGAAGATGCTCTCCCAGGTGAGCCCCGAGCGGCTCGAAGCGTTGTCGCATGATCGGCGTTTCGTCCGAAGGCTCGAACTGATCCGCGATGACCTGACCGAGTATCTGACGGGTGAACGCTGGTATCAGACCTGGGCGGCGGCCAACCCCGAGGCACCGAAGACGATCGGTTACTTCTCGGCCGAGTTCGGCATTTCGGAGGTACTCCCGCAGTACTCGGGCGGCCTGGGCATCTTGGCAGGCGACCATCTGAAGTCGGCGTCCGATCTCGGTCTGCCACTGATCGGTGTCGGTCTGCTTTACCACCACGGCTACTTCATTCAGTCCCTGAACACTGCAGGCTGGCAGCAGGAGCGATACCCCCTGCTTGACCCCAACGAACTGCCGATTGCGATGCTCACCGATGCCGACGGCGCGCCGGTGATCATCGAGGTCGAAATCCGTGGGGTGCCCGTGCAGGCGCAGCTGTGGGTCGCCAATGTAGGACGGGTTCCGCTGGTCTTGATGGATACCAACCTCGAGGTGAACAGTGAGCGCGAGCGGCTGATCACCGACAAGCTCTATGGCGGTGGCTCCGACCACAGGCTCGCCCAGGAAGTGCTGCTCGGTGTCGGCGGCGTGCGTGCGCTGCGTGAGTTCTGCCGGGTCACCGGCCATTCCGTACCGGTGGTTTATCACGCCAATGAGGGCCACGCCGTCTTCATGGGCTTGGAACGCATCCGCGAGCGAATGGTGAATGAGCACGAGAGCTACGATTCGGCGGTCGAGCAGGTGCGCGCGGGCACCCTGTTCACCACCCACACGCCGGTGCCGGCCGGCATCGACCGGTTCGGCATGGACCAGGTGCGTTCGCAGTTCGAGTCGTTCACGCCGCTCCCGATCGATCGCGTGCTGGGCCTGGGCGCCGAGAACTTCTCGGGTGGCGATCCGTCGCGGTTCAACATGGCCGTGATGGGATTGAGGTTGAGCCAGCGGGCGAATGGTGTTTCCGAACTGCATGGCGAGGTCAGCCGGCAGATGTTCCAGCAGCTGTGGCCTGGTTTCGATGTCAGCGAGGTGCCGATCGGGTCGGTCACCAATGGTGTGCACGGCCACACCTGGGTGCATCCCGAACTGCAGCATCTGCTCGAATCGCCGGTGGACGATGCCGCCGGCATCAGGGACGGCTGGGACTGGCACGCACTGGATCGCCTCGATGGCAGCGAGATCTGGACGATGAAGCGCCGGATGCGCGGCCAGATGATCACGATGGCCCGGGAACGCCTGGCGGCCAGCGCCGCAGCACGCGGCATGAGCGCCGACTGGGTCTCAACGGCGCTCAATCCGCACACGCTGACCATCGGATTCGCGCGCCGCGGCGCGTCCTACAAGCGGCTGACGCTGATGCTGAGCCAACCGGAGCGCCTCAAGGCGCTGCTCAACCATCCGGAGACCCCGATCCAGATCGTCATCGCGGGCAAGGCACATCCGGCCGATGACATCGGTAAGGGCCTCATCCAGCAGATGGTGCAGTTCGCCGATCAGGACGACGTGCGCGGCAGGCTCGTCTTCCTGCCCGACTACGACATTTCGCTCGCCAAGCCGCTGTATCCGGGTTGTGACGTCTGGTTGAACAACCCGTTGCGTCCGCTGGAGGCGTGCGGTACGTCGGGTATGAAGGCCGCGCTGAATATGGGCTTCAACCTGTCGATCCGCGACGGCTGGTGGGACGAGTGGTATGACCCGGACTTCGGCTGGGCGATTCCGTCGGTGGAGATGCTCGGCAACCAGATGGAGCGGGATGCCGCGGAGGCCGAATCCCTGTACGAACTCATCGAGCGCGAGATTGTCCCGAGGTTCTACACCCGCGACTCCAACGGCATTCCGACCGCCTGGGTCGACATGATGCGCAAGACCATTGCCGGCCTGGGTCCCAAGGTCCGTGCCACCCGCATGGTCAGGGATTACGTCAAGAAGTACTACACGCCGGCGGCCGCGTCCGCGGGGCGGGTTGCCTGTAACGGCACGGCGACCGAGTTGGCCTTCTGGAAGCAGAAGGTGCGTGCGGCATGGCCGGGTGTGGCGGTCGCTCGAGTCGAGTCGCGACTGCCCGAGACTGTTGAGGTCGGGTCGAGCCACGTCGTCGAGGCGGCCGTCCGGCTGAACGGGCTGTCGCCCTCGGATGTGGCCGTGGAACTGGTCAGCGGTGAGGTGGATGCCGTCGACGAACTGCGCAATGTGCAGATCGACCGGTTCGAGCTGGCCGGCGAGGATTCGTCCGATGACAACGTGCTGTTCAGGCTGACCGATGTCAGCAAGGCGGCGGGTTTGATCGGTTACACGGTGCGTGTGGTGCCCTATCATCCGCTGCTGGCAAGCACCGCCGAGCTGGGTCTGGCTGCACTGGCCGAGTAGGGCGTGACGCAGCGGTAGTGTCGCACGGGGCCGTCGTCCGGAAGGCGGTGGCCCCGTGCGTCTGGGGCATCAGGCCTCGCGTCGACCACCGCGCGTCAATGACTTCATCGCCTTGCGCAGGGTCTTCTCGTCCGACGGCACCTTGACCTTCAGGACCACTACGGTGCGTCCGGGCAGCGTCATGGAGTCGCCGGGCAGCAGATCGATCGTGGGCAACTCGCCGGGTTCCGCGGTAGAGGCGGCCAATGTGTAACCCCAGCCCCAGGGACTGCCGGGCATCGTGACGTGGATGGGATGCGCTCCGGAATAGAACCAGATCAGCAGGGCCTCGGTGCGGCTCGACAGGTACATGCCGAGCAGCCGGCGTCCGTTGTCCTGCCAATCGTGGGTCTGCATCTCGCCTGAATAGCCGTTCATCCAGGCCAGGTTGTAGCGCTGCAGTGACTGCCCGTGTGCGTCGAGAATCTCGCTGCGGTAGAGATAGTCGTCGTAGGTCAGCAATCGGGAGGTCGCCCGCAGCTTGGTCAGGTCTGCGGTCAATTCGGTCAGCCCGGCCCAGTCCTCGGCGAGCTTCCAGTCGACCCAGCTGATCGGGGTGTCTTGACAATAGGCGTTGTTGTTGCCCAGCTGGGTGCGCCCCATCTCGTCACCTGCGGTGATCATCGGTACTCCGCGCGAGAGCAACAGCGTGGCCATCAGATTGCGCACCTGGCGGCGACGCAGGGCGTTGATTTCCGGGTCGAGGGTCTCACCCTCGACACCGCAGTTCCACGAGCGGTTGTCGTCGGAACCATCGCGATTGTGCTCGCCGTTGGCTTCGTTGTGCTTGTGGTTATACGTGACCAGATCGCGCATGGTGAACCCATCGTGCGCGGTGATGAAGTTGACGCTGGCCGACGGCGGACGATCCGATCCGTCGAAGAGGTCCGCTGATCCGGTCAGCCGGGTCGCAAACTCTTGGACGTCGAAGACACCGCGCCAGTAGTCGCGCATGAAACCGCGATACCGATCGTTCCATTCGCTCCAGCCACGACCGAAGCGTCCAACCTGATAGCCGAACGGGCCCACGTCCCAGGGTTCGGCGATCATCTTGATGCCCGCAAACGCTGGGTCATCGGCAATGACGCGCTTGAACGGATGATTCTGATCGACGTTGTGATTGCTGTCGCGGATCAGCGTGGTCGCCAGATCGAAGCGGAAGCCGTCGACGCCCATCTCGGTCACCCAGTAGCGCATCGAGTCAAGTACCAGGGCGAGTACGTCGGGCTTCGAGGTATCGAGCGAGTTGCCGCATCCGGTGACGTCGAAGTTGCTGCCCATATCGGCGTTCAGCCGGTAGTAGTCGCGGTGATCGATCCCCCTGAAGCACAGGGTCGGGCCATCCACCCCGCCTTCGCAGGTGTGGTTGTAGACGACGTCGAGAATGACCTCGATGCCGGCGCTGTGCAGGGCCGAGACCATCGCCTTGAACTCGTCGACCTGCTCACCGGTGGTGCCCACCGAACAGTAGGCGGCGTGCGGCGCGAAGAAGCCGAGCGTGGAGTAGCCCCAGTAGTTCGTCTTGCCGCGTCCGGCGATGGCCGATTCGGTGACGAAGTGCTGCACCGGCAGCAGCTCGACTGCCGTCACGCCCAGCCGCTTCAGATGATCGATCACCGCGGGATAGGCGAGTCCGGCATAGGTTCCGCGCAGGTGTTCGGGAACATCGGGATGAAGCCGGGTCATGCCCTTGACGTGGACCTCGTATATCACCGATTCACTGAGCGGGCGGCGGCGAGCGATCGGGGTCGGACGTGGGCTTCGTGACACCACGACCGACAGCGGCACTGCGGCGAAGGAATCGCGCTCGTCCATCGTGTCACGGGCGTCCGGCAAATGATCGCGGACCGGTCCGAGGTAGTCGACGCCGCTGGTGATGGCACGGGCGTACGGATCGACCAGCAGCTTGGCAGGATTGTCACGCAATCCCGCCGCAGGGTTCCACTCGCCGTATACCCGGTAGCCGTAGCGTTGGCCGGGATGTATATCTGCAACCTTTGCGTACCAGCTGCCGTCCAGCACCGACATCGGGAAGGTTCGCTGGTGCATGTCGGCGTCCAGCAGCACGAGTTCGACGGCCTTGGCGCGCGGCGCAGGCAGTCGAAACTGACAGCCATCGCTTGCCAGATGCGTGCCGGGCATACCCGAGGCGTCAGTCGGCATGCCACACTCCTTGTTCGCCTGTCATCGGCTGCTCCACGTTTGCGCCGATGTTTGAGTCAATTACCCTAGGGGAAGAATGATATAGCGTTGCAGCAAGTTAGGCATCCATGATCAAATCCGATCGTAAGCTCCCGGCGGAACCGGTCTATCTGGATCACGCGGCGACCTCGCCGCTTCGCCCGGCAAGCCGTGCTGCCTTGGCCGCCGTGGCAGATCTGGTGGGCAATCCGGCCGCTCTGCACGGTGCCGGGCGCGCAGCCCGGGCATTGCTCGAGGACTCCCGCGAAGAACTCGCGGCGCTGCTCGGTGCCCACCCCGACGAGGTCGTCTTCACCTCGGGCGGGAGCGAGGCAGACGCGATCGCCGTGCTGGGTTCGGCTCGTCGATGGGCGGACCAGCGTCCGGGAATGGTGATCAGCGGATTCGAGCACCCCGCCGTGCAGTCGTCTCAGACGGTGCTGGGGCCACGGGTGCAGGCCGCCGGGCTGGACGAGAGCGGGCACGTGCTGCACGATGACCTCACGCGGCTGCTCACCGAACACCCCTCAGGGGCGGTGGGGCTGGCCAGCGTGATGCTGATCAACAACGAGGTGGGGACGATTCAGCCGATCGCCCGATTCGCCGAGGTCGCGCACCGCGCGGGAGCCTGGTTTCACACGGACGCGGTACAGGCCTTCGGTCACCATCCGGTGAACTTCGCCGACCTGGGAGTTGAGCTGCTGAGCATCTCCGCGCACAAGATCGGGGGACCGGTCGGTGTGGGCGCACTGCTGGTGCGTCGCGGCATTCAACTGCCGCCGCACGGGCTGGGGGGAAACCAGGAGGGCGGAATCCGGTCGGGGACGCAATCGGTGCTGCTGGCGGCCGGATTCGCTGCGGCCGCTCGAGAGATGGCCGAACAGCGGGACACCCAGAGCGCGCGGCTGGCGGGGTTCAAGCAGCAGCTTGTCTCGGCCGCCCGGCGGATTCCGGGTGCGTGCGTCAACGGTGCAGGTCCGGCAAGCCCAGCGATCGTCAATCTCGGCTTCGCGGGAGCGTCGGCCGACGATGTCATGTTCGTGCTCGACCAGCAGCAGATCTGGTGCTCCACCGGCTCGGCCTGCCGGGCAGGGGTGCATGGGCCCAGCGAGGTGCTGCTGGCGATGGGACGAGACGACCGGGCAGCTCGCGAGGGCGTCCGATTCAGTCTCGGCTGGACGACCACCCAAGCCGGGATCGATCGGCTCATCGCGGAACTGCCCGGTGCGGTCACCAGGGCCCGCCGGGTCCCGCATTGACAACGGCGGTTGTGGGCGGCCTTCAGGAGGAGCCCTAGACTGGTTGACGCGTAAAGCGTTGCGACGAAGGAGCTATTCAGATGCGAGTGTTGTCGGCGATGTCGGGTGGCGTCGATTCTTCGGTTGCCACCGCCCGTCTGATTGCCGCGGGCCACGAGGTGACCGGAGTTCATCTCGCGTTGTCGCGCACCCCGTTGGCGCAGCGGGTGGGTTCGCGGGGCTGCTGCTCGCTGGCCGACGTTCACGATGCCCGCCGGGTGGCCGACAAGCTGGGCATCGACTTCTACGTCTGGGACTTCTCCGACCGCTTCGCCGACGATGTCATCGGCGACTTCTTGGACGAATACGCCGCGGGCCGAACTCCGAACCCGTGCCTGCGCTGCAACGAGCGGATCAAGTTTGCCGCGCTGCTCGCCAAGGGGATCGCCCTGGGCTATGACGCGGTCGCCACGGGGCACTATGCTCGGCTGCTGAATGGTTCCGATGGCCTGGAGCTCAGGCGCTCTCGAGATCCGGGCAAGGACCAGTCGTATGTGCTCGGCGTGCTCGACCAGTATCAGCTGGCACACTCGCTGTTCCCCCTGGGCGACTCGCTGAAGTCCGAGGTACGGGCGGAGGCCGCCGACCTCGGCCTGGCGGTCGCCGACAAGCCGGATTCGAACGACATCTGCTTCATTCCCGACGGCAATACCGCTGGATTCCTGGCCGAGAAGCTGGGGGACGCTCCGGGAACGATCGTCGATGCGCAAGGACACCAGCTCGGCAAGCATCAGGGCACCTTCAGGTTCACCATCGGTCAGCGCAAGGGGCTCAACCTGGGTATCCCGGCCGCCGACGGCCGGCCACGCTACGTCGTCGGGCTCGACCCCGCATCCCGCCAGGTCACGGTTGGCGCGGTCGAGGATCTTGCCGTCGATGAGCTGCGCGGTATTCGTCCGACCTGGACGGGAGCGGCACGCGGCGGACGGTGGCGCGGCAAGGTACAGGTCAGGGCGCACGGCGAGCCGCGCGACGCCTGGATCAGCACGGAGGGGGATCAGATCGTGATGCGCCTGGACGAGGGCTACCCAGGGGTGGCTCCCGGCCAGTATGCGGTCTGCTATGACGGCGACCGGGTCGTCGGCAGTTCGGTGATCGCGTCCGCGGTTCGCGCCTCGGCCACGGCGGCCTGATGTTCGTGACGGGGCTGGGGTCGATGCCCGGACGCGATTTCCGCGAGTCGACCCGGATGGTTGCCGACCTGCAGCCCGGGCTGCTTGCCTGGCCCGAGGTGCCGGCCAGAGATGCATCCTCGACGATGATCGGGCGGGCGCTGGGGCTGCTCGAGCAGCCCTGTGAGTTGAGCCCCGATGGCTGGCGCCTGGCGAGTCGCCCCGATGCCGCACAGCGGCGTGCGCGGCGCTGGTGGGGCACCGACCTGGACGACTTCGAAGAGCTCACCCAGGACCACACCGGCGGGCTGAAGGTCGCGCTGGCGGGCCCCTGGACGTTGGCGGCCTCGGTACGGCTCAGCCATCCGACCATGAACCACATCATCGGTGACCACGGGGCCTGTCGCGATCTGACCCAGGCGCTGGCCGAAGCGGCCGCCCGGCTCGCGACCCGGTTGGTGAAACGCCTGGGACGACCGCTGATCGTCCAGTTCGACGAGCCGGTTATCGACGCGGTGCTGGCCGGGGCGTTGCCGACCTTCTCCGGACTTCACCGGTATCCGGCGCCCAAGCCCGAGATCGTTGCCGATAGCTGGCACCAGATCGTCTCGGCCGTTCGCGCGGTCGACGGTGTGGGGGGCGTTTGGGTGCACAGCTGTGGCCCCTCGATGCCGGTGGACTTGGCGTCCCAAGCCGGATTCACCGGGTTATGCCTGGACGCGCGCTACCTCGACACTGCCGCGCTGGATGCCTGCGGCGCTTGGCTCAGCGATGGTGGCACCTTCGGTCTGGGCCTCGCGCGGACCGACGAAGTCCGCGTGCCATCAGTCGATGAGCTGACCACGGCGGCCCTGCGGGTGCTGCGGGTCCTTGAGATCGACCCACAGGTACTCGACGATCAGGTCGTCCTTACTCCGGCCTGCGGATTGGCCGGTTGGGATGCTCCTTCGGTGGCGCGGCTGTTTGAGAACCTGAACGAAGCCGCCGGATTGGTCAGCGAACGGCTGGCGGACTGAGGTCCTGGGCTACTGCAAAGCCCGCACAGGTCGCCGTTCTTGCGGTGCTCTGTGATGCGCCCGAGA
>NZ_JAVTWX010000143.1:0-1673 GCF_032229645.1 Brooklawnia sp. | reverse complement strand
TCGAGGTGGCGTGATCCACGACCAGTACTATCGACCCCATGCGGTTGAAGACCACCATGAACAAATTGAAGGTCGTGAACAGCGACCTCAACCTCAGCTCCGACATCCCGGTGCGGGTGCAGCCGGTGATCGGGGAGTGGGGGCCGCAGCGGGTTCCGACGACGAAGCAGAAGAAGCGTGCCCGCTGGACCGTCACCGCTGCCTTCTCGGCGCTTGTCGTGGCGCTTTTCCTGCTGGGCAACTTCTTCTATAAGATCCTGATGGGAATCACTGCCTGACCTGTTGGCCGGCCGGGTCAGAAGAGTTGCTTGAAGACCCCTGTCAACGCGAAAGCGACCACCACGTAACGGACGATGAAGCCCACCGTGATGAAGATCGAGAAGACCGCGAAGTTGATCTTCGTGGTTGCGACCATGATTGTGGTCGCGTAGTTCGGCGGCACGCTGAGCGAGCCCGAGAGAAACAATCCGAGTGGACCCCAGCGTGGGCTCTCGACCAACGCCGTGCCCCACTCCACCAGGCGAGCCCAGCGGTATCGCCAGCTGCCGGGTTCGGGGGGCGGATGCTCGGCAGACGTGCGGTGCAAGATCGGCAGCCGCTTCGCCTGCCGGACCGCCTGGAAGAGGATCATCTTGCCGAGGCCTTGGCCCAGCCCAAGACAAACCCCGACCTCGACCGGGCCGATGAGACGCGCGGCCAGGGTGGCGGCAATGAACGCCTCACCGTTCAGCACCGGAACCAACGCTCCGACCAGGCCGAAGCCCACGGCCAGCAGAAGGTGCCACCAGACTCCGTGCATGCGCCCAGTATGTCAGCTAGTTCTCCGCGGGCATGGCAGCGTGGTGGGTGGCCGGCCTGTCACCACGGGTGCCCTTGGCAAGCCGGACGAGATGATGCAGCCGGTACAGCTCCGATTCAAGGAAATCGGGGCCACCGTGACGGGCGGCCACCAGCAGCCGTTCCGGTCCGGCGGGAATCACCGCCAGCGCCACCCCGCCCCAACCCGGCAGCCAGGCTTCCGACATCTCGGAGAAGTGCTCGATGGTGAACGGTTCGAGGGCCGCGATCTGCTCTGCGCCCAGCTGGGGAGCGTTCTCGGTACCCATCAGTACCTTCTCTTCCTTGATCCCGATGACCGCGGCCCACTGCGCATGGAAGACCTGGGGAACCCGCTCCAAGAGAACCTCGAGCGCTCGCTCCTGGTGCTCGCCGATCTCGCTGGCGATCGCCACGTCGGATTCGATGCCGTAGCCGTCGGGGTAGCGGGAAAGCCAGAGCACCTGAACCCCGTCCAGTTGCAGGCAGGCCGAGACCAGGTCTTCGGGCAGGGTACCGGGGGACAGCTGCAGCAGGAAGTCATCGATAACGGTCCGGCTGGTTGCCTTCTCCACAACCTCTATCAGGTGGATGTCCGCACCAACCGAACCGATAGCGGTGGCCACCTGGCCGAGCGCGCCGGAACGATCGGGCATCTGGATTCGCAGCAAGAACATGTCACTCAGTCTGCCCGTTGAGCAAACCAGCGAGGAATAGGACACGTTTCGATCAGATGACATTGCATTTAGGACCCTCCAGAGAATTACCGCTGCGTGTCGCTTCCTGGATCGGGCGCCTGATCGCGTTGTCGGCCGCGCCCACGTGCTACCAGCACGAGGGCGAACCTCCGCCTTATC
>NZ_JAVTWX010000142.1:0-4245 GCF_032229645.1 Brooklawnia sp. | reverse complement strand
TCCGGCGTGGTCAGCATGTTGTTTTGGCAGAACGCGCTCAACGGCGCGTTCGGCACGGTCAACAAGACGCTGCAGGCGATGGGCTTCATCGACAGCGCGATCCCTTGGCTGTCCGACCCGTGGCTGGCCAAGTTCATGGTGGTCACGATCAACCTGTGGGCCGGCTTCCCCTATTTCATGCTGCTGATCACCGGCACGATGACCGCGATCAGCAAGGACATCCTCGAGGCCGCCGAGGTCGACGGGGCGTCCAAGATCGCCCGATTCCGCCACATCACTCTGCCGTTGGTGATGTACCAGACGGCACCGCTGATGATCCTGTCGTTCGCCGCCAATCTGAACAACTTCGGCGCGATCTTCTTCCTGACCGGCGGCAACCCGAAGGTGGCCGACACCACCACGACCGGCGCCGGCGGCACCGACATCATGGTCACCTGGATCTACAAGCTGACGATCAACCTGCTGCAATACAACGCAGCTTCGGTGCTGGCGATCATGATCTTCGTCGTCCTGGCCCCGTTCGCGATCTTCCAGTTCCAGCGGACGAAGTCCTACAAGGAAGGCGACCTGTGATGGAATCCGTCATCCGTAAGGTCAACAGCGTCGTCATCGCGTCGATCTTCACAGTGGTCGCGCTGGCAGTCCTCTGGCCGGCGGTACACATCGTCAGCGCCGCTTTCACCCCCGGCCAGAGCATCGCGAACCTCCCGGTGATCCCCTTCTCCAACGGGGTCACCACCGAGCACTTCGAGTATCTGTTCACCCAGACCGACTACCCGCGGTGGTTCCTCAACACCCTGATCGTGGCCACCAGCACCTGCCTGGGCACGGTCGTGTTCGCCTCCCTCGGGGCGTATGTGTTCTCCCGGTTCCGCTTCACCTTCAAGCGTCCCCTGCTGATGGCGATGCTGATCCTGCAGGTCTTCCCGTCCTTCGTCGGAATGGTGGCGATCTACGTCCTGCTCTACCGGATGGGCGGCCTGGACACCCTGTGGGGACTGGTGCTGTTCTATCTGGCCGGCAACATGCCGTACACGACCTGGCTGGTGAAGAGCTATCTGGACGAGATTCCGCGCAGCCTCGATGAAGCGGCCCGCCTCGACGGCGCCAGCAACTGGCGGATCTACTCGCAGATCATTCTCCCGGTGGCCCGGCCGATCCTGACCTTCCTGGCGGTGACCAGCTTCACCGCGCCCTGGATGGACTTCGTCCTACCGAAGCTGATCCTGCGCAGTCCCGACAAGCAGACGCTCGCGCTCGGCCTGTTCAGCTTCGTCACCGACAAGAACAACTTCTTCACCAACTTCGCGGCCGGGGCGCTGATCGTGGCGGTACCTTTCGTGGTGTTCTTCATCGCCACCCAGAAGTCGCTGATCGCCTCTTTGGCCAGCGGTGCGGTCAAGGAATGAGCCGTCGCTGGCGGCGGGCCGAATCATGAGCCAGTTCGGCGCGGAGGGAACCAGGAATGACGGGCGGCCAAGGCGCCGTCCGACCATCGACGACGTAGCGGCGGTGGCGCAGGTCTCCCGCGGAACGGTCTCGCGCTACCTGAACGGCGGCCGTTGGGTCAGCCGGGAGGCATCCGTCGCGGTCGAGGGGGCAATCCGGAGCACTGGCTACCGGGTGAATGCGCACGCTCGCGGCCTGGCGACAGCGCGGACGGGATCGGTCGCCTTCCTGCTGAACGAGAGCACCACCCGGTTGTTCGGCGACCCCAACTTCCCCAGCTTGATCTCCGGCGTCGCCGAGGCGCTTTCCCGACAGGGCCAAACCCTGGTTCTTCTGTTGGCTAACCAGCCGGCGGACGAGAAGCGGACCGAGGAGTTCCTGCTGGGCGGCCACGTGGACGGTGCGCTGCTCGTCTCCTGGCACGGCAACTCATCGGGCATGCTGCGCAACCTGCACCGTGCCGGGTTCCCGGTGGTCGCCTGCGGGATCCCGCTCGGGATGGAGAGCGAGATCAGCTGGGTCGAAGCCGACGACTACGGCGGCGCTCGATCGATGGTGAGCTACCTGCGCTCGTCCGGACGGTCCCGGATCGCGCACATCACCGGGCCACAAGACACCTCCGGAGGGGTGCGACGGTTGCAGGGTTACCGCGACGAGCTGGGCTCCGGGTTCGAGCATTCGCTGGTCGCAAACGGCGACTATTCGGCGGCCAGCGGAGCAGCGGCGATGCGGGAGCTGCTCGCCCGGCGGGTCGAGTTCGACGCTGTCTTCGCGGCCAATGACGAAATGGCAGTCGCCGCCATCGCCGAGCTCAAGGAAGCGGGCCGGAGCGTCCCGGGCGACGTCGCCGTGGGTGGTTTCGACGACAGCGCGGTCGCGCTCACTTCCGACCCGCAGCTGACCACGATGCGCCAGCCGTTCGGCCAGATCAGCGCCGAGATGGTGCGGCTGCTGCGCGGCCGAATCGACGGCGGCCCCCGCTCGACGCTCTCCATCGACGTGGAGTTGGTGAGACGAGGATCGGCCTGAACGAGGGCGTCGCGAGTGCGATTGGGCATCCTCGGCGATGCCCTGGTCGAGAAGCTCGAGCGTGTCTGCGGTGTTGCTGACATCGACCTTCAGCCTCACGCTCGCCGTCCGCGGCGGGATCTCCTCACACGCATCCTTGTTGCGATATCCCCACACCTGCCAATGTGGGCGAATCGCCACATGCAGGTCGGGATGCCCACGCTCGCCGCACGCAAGGTCCAGGATGTCGCTGCCGTGATTCGGGCCGTCCGCGAGGACGCCGGGCTGAGCCTTGAGGTGTTCCTGCACGACCGCCTGGTCGGCACCATCACCCCCGACCGGAGTGTCACAAGGCTGCGCACATCCGATTCACATCCCGCTCCTTCACAGGATGAAGCCGCGGACAGCGTCGCGACCGACGATGCCGCCGCCGTCGCCGAGTGGCTGGGAGTCTGACGCCGGGCGCACGATGCGGCGCAGAATGGCGTCATGGCTCATCAGCTTGACCGGGACGGCTTGCGCGCCGCTGTCTACCGAGCAGACACCGATGCGCTGGAGGTCGCGCTGAATGGAGGCGCGTGGCCAGAGGACGCGCTGCAACTGGTGGGCGATGCGGTACGGGAGGTCGCTCGTCAGCGTCCTGACGAGATCCGGCCATCCGCCCGCCGCTGCGTCGCCGCCCTGCGGGACCGCGACTGGGAGGGCGACGCCGAGCTCGCGACCCAGATCGAAGCCACGCTCGGGTGGGGACCCACGCCGCTGCTGAAGAACCTCCCGGTCGACCTGGAAGAGCTGGCGGGAGTGCTGGAGGGTGATCCGTTGACCGGTGGCGGACGGATCGACCTCCACACCGGCGAGGTCTGGCCGCAGGCTGCGATCGAGTACGCCGAGGAAGTCGGGGAGGAAGACCCAGACGCCGAAGACGAGGAGCGCTGGCTACACGTCTTCTGCGAGGGCTCTCGCGCCGGGTACCGCGACATGGAGATCTTCATCGACAACCTCGAGGACGACCGCCTCGCTGATCGCCTCGCGCGAGCGATCCAGGGACACGGAGCGTTCCGCCGGTTCAAGGACGTCCTGGCCGACTCCCCCGACCTCCTGGACCGCTGGTACGGCTTCAGCGATGAGCGCCACCGAGGAAGGGCCCGAGCCTGGCTCGCCGGTGAGGGCTATGCCCCAACGCTCCCGAAGCCTCTGCCAGCCTCCTGAGGTTCCGCGAGCGCAAGGCCGAGAGTGGTCAGGGCGGCCCGGACAGATCGTGATCGAGCACATCGTGCCCAAGCGTGAACTGCTCGCCAAGATCGTCGAAGAGACGGAAATGCTGGCTGAGCAGCCGGAGTTCGACGGGCGCACCTCTGTCGGCTTCCTGCTGGCCGGTGGAGAACCGGAACTGGTGGCTGGTTTGCTGGAGAGCCTCGCCCTGTGGTGAAGGTGAGCACGAAAGTGCCGCGGACGCCGCCGGCACTGTTGGGGATGCGCCCCAGCGACGTGCGGCAGGTTGTTGCGTCCCAGACCTTGTGGCGGGTCCACCGAACAACGGGCTCCCATGTCGTGGCCTGGAACCAGTTCAGGATGGACGGACCGGTAGCGGGCATGCGTTGGGAACCGCACCCACTCCCGCCCGGCCAGCACACGATCGGGGTCATGGACACGGCGTTGACCCCTGCCACGGCCCTCGCCGAAGTGGGCCAGGCGCATCGCACGGTGGACACGCTCAGCGGCCACCCCTACCTGACGAGCTGGTCACCTACCCGCACCCTGGAACTACTGGACCTCACCGGAACCTGG
>NZ_JAVTWX010000141.1:2357-26308 GCF_032229645.1 Brooklawnia sp. | reverse complement strand
CGGCCGGTCACCCACCTGTCGTATCAGGCCGACGAGCAAGGACGAGCGCTGCGACTGCAGCCGAGCGCCGAACTGCTCGGGGAGTTGCGAGCCTTTCGGGGGCAAGCATGAGCGCAGGATATGCCGCGATCGCCGCTGCCATGATCATCGCCGGGATCTTCACCGCCATCGTTGGCCTGCTGCCTGTGGACTCGGCCGCCGAGCGAAGCATCAGCCTGGGCATTCGGGCGCGACACCGTTGGCGTGGTATCCCGAAGCCGATGCGCTGGCGACTTGGAGCGGGCCTGACCCTGGGGGTTGTCGTCCTGGCGTTCACGGGCTTCGCTCCGGGAGTGCTGCTGGTGCCGGCGTTGATCGCCGTGCTGCCCGAATTGCTGCGCGCGCAGCGGCAGCCCGAAATCGAGATGTTGGAGGCTTTGGACCGCTGGATTCGGGTACTGACCGCATCGGTGCGCACTGGGAAGTCGGTGCCGCAGGCATTGCGGTCCACGATCAGCCAGGCCCCTCCGCTGCTCGCCGACGCATTGCGGGGCCTGGTCATGCGGTTGGACGACCGCTGGACGCTGCGCGACGGCCTGCAGCAGGTGGCAGACGAACTCGACTCGGCAGACGCAGACTCGGTGCTGGCCGCACTGATCCTGGTTGGTGAACGCGGTGGCGTGGGAGCATCGACCACCCTGCAGGCGCTCAGCGACAGCATTCAGGACCGGCTACGTGCGATCCGCGAGATTGCGGCCGAACGCGCCAAGCCACAGTTCGTCGTACGGCAGGTGACGCTGATCACTTTGGGCTCGGTGGCTGCCGGTTTGGTTTTCGCGCCCGGCTACTTTCAATCGTTCACCACGCCACTAGGGCAGCTGCTGATGCTCGTGCTGAGCGCCTGCTACCTCGGCTCGCTCTATGCCTTGCGCCGGATCGCGACGCCTCGCAGGCGCGAACGCATCCTGATCCGATTGCACCCGCTGGAGGTGAATGCTGATGCCTGATGCTCTGTTCGCGTCCGCTCTGGTAGCTGCTGCCGTCATCGCGGTAGGTGGTTGGATCGTTGTCTGCGCACTGTTGCCCCGCTGCGTCCGCCTGGACGATGCCCTGTGCGTACTGGCGACCGAGGGTCCGGAAGCGGCTGTCGCGCCGGGCCCGATGCTGGTTGCCGACGGCACCTCGCGGCTCGAGCTGCTGGGCGCGTGGTGTTATCAGCATGGTCGACTGCCGCTGTCGGCGACCACCGCCCGCCTACTGATGCTGACCGGACGCACGGTCGGCGACTATTTCTGCAACAAGCTCGTGTTGGCTGCGGCCGGGCTGTTGCTGCCGTGGCTCCTCGCTCTTGCGATCCGGCCGCTGACCGGCACCGTTGGCTCGTTGCCGGCGATATTCGGCCTGGCCGCCGCCGTATTGGGGTGGTTCTGGCCGGATCTCGCGATGCGCTCGGTGCAGTCTCAGACTAACGCGGACGCTGACGAGGCCCTCAACACCTATTTCGATCTCGTCGTGCTTGAGCGACTGGCGAACCTGTCGGCCACTCAATCGTTGGAAGCAGCCGCAAGGCTCTCCGATATTCCTATATTCGTCCGTATATCGGCTGCGCTAGATGAGGCAAGACTTCAGCAGAGACCACCATGGAACGACCTGTACCGGCTGTCTCGCGAGCTTGAATTGCCCTCGATCGCCGACATGGCCGACATCATGCGGCTGGACGATCAAGGAGCCGCCCTCGCCGAGGTGCTGAGCTCGCGGGCCAAGGAATTGAGAGACGCCCATCTGATGCACGAACGCACCCGCGCACATCAGGTGAGCGAGCGAATGACCTTGTGGATGTCAATTCCAGTGATCATCTTCGCGCTGATCTTCCTCATCCCGCCGCTGCTGAAGATCGCCGGAGCAGGCTGATCACCGGACCACTCACACCGTTCGCACACACCAATACCCAACTCCGCAGACACCCACACCCAACTAGGAGGACCAATGGACAATCTGGAAGTGGCCCGGTCGTACCAAGGCCGCGTCCGCCGCCTGCTGCATCTCAGCGTCGGGACCATCTCGGCATGGCGGTCTGCGGTCAGGCGCGACGAGCGAGGGCTTTCGCAATCGACGGAGAACGCGGTGCTGCTGACCGGAGCGGTCGCCATCGCCCTCACCGTAATCGGATTGGTGGGCGACTATGTCGCCACGAAACTCGGTGAGCTCGGCTGATCGGCGCCCGGGCAGCAGCCGAGGAATGTCCGGGTCGGTTCAGCTCGCGGTGCTGATGCCTCTGCTGCTCGGCATCATCTTCGCTGTGATCCAGACCAGCATCTGGTTCGCGGGTCGCTCCAGCGCGCAACAGGCCGCCATGGCGGGGGCCGAACGAGCGGCCCTTGCGTCCGGCCTCGCCGATGACGCCGAGCGCGTCAGCATCGATATCGCCGAGCGCGGCGGCCTGCAGTCTGTCGGGGTCAGTGTTCAGCTGCAATCCGATCTGGTGCAGGTCAGGGTCACCGCTCAGGTGCCAGGGCCGCTGCCCGGACCATGGACGACCGTCGAGGCAGCCGCTCAACGGATGAGGGAGGCGTGATGAGATCGCGGTCCGATCGAGGCAGCGCCGTCGTCGAGGTGACGTTGATCGTCCCACTGCTCGTAGCGTTGGTGCTCGGTCTGGCCGGCGCCTGGCGGATCGGCTGGGCGCGTGCCCAGCTGATGGAGGCGGCTTCGTCCGGTGCCCGGGCAGCAACCCTGGCGAGTTCGGCACTGCGGGCCGATCAGCAGGCGACCGCTGCCGTCGAGTTTGATCTGGCCACGGTGAATGTTCATTGCAGCGCGCTGAGCGTGCAGATCGACACCACAGCGTTCGCCAACCCCGCCGGTAATCACGGGACTGTGAGCGCCGATCTCAGCTGCCGGCTCGACTTGGCGGATGTCCTGGTGCCCGGCATGCCCGGCTCGGTACAACTGGACGCTCACGCCAGCGAGGCCCTTGACGTTTTCAGGGAGCGCACGCCATGACAGCCCCAAGAAGAGTTGCTCAGGCCACCGCAGCTGTGCTGATGATCGTGGTGGTCGTCCTCGGCGGAGCCCGGGCGCTGGTCAGGTTCGGGCACCTCTCCATCTTCTGGACGATCAGCTGGTCCGAGGCCGTGACCCGGCCGGACGACGGCGCCCTGCTGCTGGGCCTGATCACCTTGATCGGATGGATCGCCTGGGCATCGGTCGTGTTGTCGTTCGTGAGCGAAGCGCTGGCCGCAGCGACCGGGCAGCAGCGGCGATTGAAGTTCCCGGGCAGCGAGCTGCTGGCACCGGTGACTGCCGTGCTGATCGCAGCTGTCGCCGGATTGCTGACGGGCGCAGCGGCGGGCGCGCTACCCGAGCACACCGGCACCGCTCATCTCGAGCCGGTCCCCGTTCCGCAGGCGCTGCTGGTCGATGCCGTGCGCCCCCCGGACCCCGGCGATGCCGCTAGCCAAGGCGAAGATCGGGGAATGCGCATGCATCTGGTCCAGCCTGGGGACGATTTGTGGTCGTTGGCGGAGCAATACTACGGCGAGGGCGCAAAGTGGCGGATGATCGCAGCGGCCAACCACACCTCACTGCTGATATCCACCGATCACCTCGAGCCCGGGATGATGCTCGCGATCCCCGAGCCGGACACAGAGCCGACCGGGCCGACCATCGTCGTGCAGCCCGGACAGACACTGAGCGAGCTGTCCGCCGAATACCTGGGCGACCCCGCCCGCTGGCCCGATCTGGTGTCCGCCAACCTCGGCGTCATCACCGATCCGGATCTCATCGATGCAGGCTGGCGCCTGCGGCTGCCCCCTGCGCCGACCCAGGTGGCACCAACCGGTGACACCTCGAACGCAGCCTCCGCACCTGAGCCGCAAACCCGAGACGATCACGGTCAGCCCGGCGCGCCCCCCTCGGGTCTGGAGCCTTGCCCGGTTCTTGGCGCCGGCAATGGTCAGGACGCCGACGCGGAGCATCCGGCGCAGCCGGGCACGAAGGCCGATTCGGACCAGCCGAGTCTGCAAGCAGGCTTCATTGCGCTCGGCGCCGCCGCTACCACCGCGTTGGCGAGCGTCTTCTTCCTTCGGCGGCGACAGCAGTTGGCCAAGCGTCCGCTCGGGCATGCAGTCCCCAGGCTGCCAGCAGACGGCCGTCGAGCGGGCATCATGCTGGCGCACGCGGCACGCATCGCGCCCGCATCCGCCCCACCGGTGGGGGCAATCATCGATCATCCAGCGGCCGAGCGCGGCGAAACCGAGATCGTGCTCGGAGTGCTGGGCAGCCCGGCCGCCGATTGGCCGGACGGTGAGCTGTGCTGCGATGTCGAGAGCGAGCAGGTCAGCTGGCTTCATGGCCAAGACGAGCACACGGTGGGCATGGCCACCGCTATGGCGTTGGCGCTGACCGCGTCACCTGCCACCCAGGTGATCGTGGCGGGCGCGAGCTTCGGCTGGCTGGCCGATCTCGATGAGCCGCGGCTCGAGGTGCGCTCGAGCGTCGAGGACGCGTGCCGGTGGTTCGACGATCTGGCCGCCCGACGGACGGCGAACCGCGACCCGGATGCGTCATTGGTTCGGCTGCGGGCCGATCCGCTGCTCTGCGAGGCTTGGTCACCGGTCGTGCTGGTCGTTGATGCAGCCCCCGCCCGGCTGCCCCGCAGATTCAGCGGTCTGGGGCTCAGCATGATCATCTGCGCCGGTGATGTCCGGCCGGCCGACGGCTCGTCTGCGATCACGGTGAAAGCCGACCAAGCCGTCTATCTTCCGACCGGCGAGATCTTCGTGCCTCACCGGGTGAACGGCTCGGCGCGCCGAGCGTTGCGCGAGATCTTCGAGGTGGCTGCGGCCACCGAGTACCCCGTGGCTGATTGGTGGGCCACCTATGAAACGGCTGGGCTGCCGATCGTGCTGCCGACGGCCATCCGGCCGGTACCTGTGGAAGGAGGCACGGTGTCGCCTTTGGCCACAGCCGAGCATCCTGTGGTGAAACTGCTCGGCACGATTGAGTTGATCGGGGCCCGCGGCGCGCCCCCACCACGTGCGATCAAGCAATGCGTCGAATACTGCGCCTGGTTGCTGGAGAACCCCGGCGGCACGGCCGTCATGATGTCGGACGACCTGATGGTCGCCGAGGCCACCCGGCGGTCGAACATGAGCCGATTGCGCAACTGGCTCGGTGCGGACGACAACGATGCCGCCTATCTGCCGGATGCCTATTCGGGGCACATCGCACTGCACCCGGGGATCACCTCGGACTGGGAGCATCTGCAAAGTCTCGTCGGTGGGGGTGTGAATCGCATAGCCAGCGCCTCCTTGGTGCACGCCCTCGAACTGGTGCGGGGCACCCCGCTGGCCGATGCGGCGCCGGGTCAGTGGCACTGGGCCGAGCAGCTACGTCATGACATGGTGTCAACCATCACCGATATTGCCGTGGTATTGGCCCGGCGTGCTTTGAAGGCGGGGGATCTGGATTCGGCGCAGTGGGCGATCGAGAAAGGTCTCGCTTCGGGATCTGAGGACGAGAATCTCGCCGCTGCGCAGATTCAATTGGCGCATCTGCAAGACGACGATGCCCTGGTCGACCGGTTGGTCATGCAACTCACCCGCAGAACGCGTTGCCTGGGTATCGATCTTTCGGACGAAACGGTGACGCTGTTGCAGGAGGTGGTGGAAGGTCGGGCCCGGCTGCGCCGAGCGTGATGAAACCCGGTTGCTAGCTGGACTTGGCGGCCACGGCGCCACGCTGATAGCCCTCGGACTCCGAACTGGTCAGGCTGAAGACCACCGCGCAGGCAGCGAAAATTCCCGCCAGCCCAACGAAGAACGGCACCGAATGCCCATCGAAGGGCAAGAGGGCCGCCGCGATCACCGCACCCACGACATAGCCGAGATTGTTGATGATGTCGTAGACCACCATGACCCGGCCGCGAACATCATCGTCGATATGAGCTTGCACCACCGCGTCGGCGCAGATCTTCACCGATTGAAGGCACAGACCGAGCACGAATCCTGCGATCAGCAGGCCAGGACGAACCAGCAGGCTTCCGGGCATCAGCTGCACGACCGCCGCCGCCGCGAAGGCGACGATCATCGTCCGGCGCACCCCGATAACAGCCGAGGCCGGGCTCGCGACCAAGCCGGACAGCGCAAACCCGGCTCCCGAGACGAGGAACCAGGCACCCATCTCGATCATCACGCGCTCCAGATCGGCGTCCGAACCGAAGTAGTGGCGATAGAGAACGATGATGGCAGTCATCAACGCGCCATATCCCAATCGGGCGAAGAAGACCATGATCATCGACAGTGCGGCGGCGCGTTTGCGCGCGATCTCGCGTCCGGCATCGGTGAGCCCGCTGAAGACCTGTGCCCAGGTGGTCACCGGTGCACCGGTCTGGGGTCCGAGCTGGTTGCGTCCGAAACCAAGTGCGGCCGCCGCAGCACCGATGAAGAGCAGCGAGGCGATCAAGAAGACCAAACCGTCGGCCCAGTTCGAGGGGAGCAACCGCGCAGCTGCCAGCCGGACCACTCCTGCCAGCGCCCCACCGACCATTCCGGACAGTGGGCCGAGCATCGGCATGATGGCCGAGGCATTCAGGTATTCGTCGGAGTCGATGGTCAGTGGCATGCCCGCGCTCAGGCCGGCGATCTGAAGCCGGTTCAGGCTGAGCGTGATCAGCAGTAGGACCATCAAGGCGGCCTGCCAGGTCACCCCGGTATGCCCTGTCATCACCATCGCGGTCATGGCCAGCGCCAGCATCATCCTTGCCAGGTCGCAGCCGATGACAATCCGCTGGCGCGAGTGCCGGTCCAGGATCGGACTGACGAAGGGTCCGACCACCGAGAACGGCAGCATGACCAGCGCGATCACGGCCGCCACCGCCCAGGCATTGGGCTGCGATTGAGGACTGAAGAGCAGATAGGTCGCCATGCCGACCTGGACCACCGCATCTCCGCCTTGCGACAGCCCACGTACGATGACCAGCCGCCGGAATCCGGCGTGACGCATCAGTCGAGCCAGCCGGCGAAGGGCATCCATGATGAACCATGGTACGAGATGGTCGCCTCTTGACCCTATTGAAGACCGGCGCGCACCCGAGTGCTGCTGCAACGTTTGTGCTTTGCTGGCCAGCGCGATCACCAAACGCTCGTGTCTTGCCGGCGCGCGCGGTAAGGTCAAAGGGTGCCCGAGATGAGTCACGATGATGTGACCGCAAGCAAGCCTGACGTGCCAGTGACATCCCGCCGTGAGGACGCACTGCTGCGTGAAGCGTTCGCGAGCGCAGCGGCCGAGAGTGAAGCTTGGGAGGCGCAGCAGCTGATCGACGAGTTCATCGCGCAGGCCCAGCGCGCCGGCATTGAGCCAGAACCGCTACGGATGCACTTGTCGGGCGGCGGAACCGCGCGAACCGACAAATTCGGGTGGTACATCAAGGTCGATCAGACGGTGGCTATCGGCAGCGACGGCAGCTACTACCAGTTGAGCATGCCCGGCGGGTTGAAAGAACGGCTGTCGGGTGTGCGGTTGAGTCCCAACCAGCCTTCGCTTCAGGTCAGCAAAGGCGGACGCGATGGCGAATCCGGAGACTTGGCTGATTTCCTGACCAGGCGGCTGAGACACGATCTCGGACACTGAGCGAAGAAGGACTCCAGTGGCACCGGTGCCTTGGAGAAGCGCCAGGGGGCTGATAGTCACCCCTACCAACCCCCTGGGCCATCTAAGAGGGAAATATAGCCGGGTGATGTTGTGGTAACGAAACCGGCGAACCCCGGTTGCCTCCTTGTTGCCTGATGGTTATCGAATTGTGTCCAAAGACCCGAGTGGTGGCCATGAGGGGGGCCCAAACGGCAGGATAACGATTCGGTCTCGTCGGTTGCCGGGTTGCCAGGGTTCCTTGACCCGTTTCAGAGGGCATTCATAAACTCCAAATAGCCGAGCTGAGCTCACGCCCATTGCGCCAGTTCATCGCACGAGATTGATCTTCGGCCTCGAAGCCGAGTGCCCGAGTGGCGCGACCACCGTCTGGTTGCTCCACCGCAATACCCAAACATCAAGGAGGAACAACCGTGAAGTTGTCCAAGGTGATTCTGACCGGCGCTGTCGGTCTCATGTCGCTGAGTCTTGCCGCCTGTGGCGGCGGCTCGAGCAGCGGCTCCAGCAGTGCTGGCGGCGGCGGGAGCCAGACCGTCTTCAAGCTAGCCTTCAACCAGACCGAAGATCACCCGCAGTACGCGGCGGGCGTGGCTCTGGGCGAGAAGCTCGAAGAGGCCACCGATGGCCGTTACTCGGTGAAGGTCTACCCGAATGAGCAGTTGGGTGGCCAGGCCGATGTCATTCAGAACCTGTCGAACGGCACCGTCGAACTGATGTGGGTCGGCGCTCCCGTGCTCGAGGGCTTCAACTCGGACTTCGTCGTGTTCAACCTTCCGTACATGTTCGATTCCACCGAGGCTCAGGGCGCTGTGCTGTCCGACACGGAGGCGCTCGACCCGCTGTACCACTCGATCGAGGACTCCAAGTCGATCACCGTGCTCACCGGTGTGAACGCCGGCACGCGCAACGTGTACAACAGCAAGCACCCGGTCGTGACCCCGGCCGATCTGCAGGGTATGAAGATTCGTGTGCAGCAGTCGGATTCACAGGTTGCGATGATCGAAGCGATGGGTGCGATCGCTTCACCGATGAACCAGGGCGATGTCTACTCTGCGCTGCAGACCGGCGTTCTCGACGGCGCCGAGAACAACGAGGTGACCTGGGACGCGCTGAAGCAGAGCGAGGTGGCGAAGTACTACTCCTACACCAAGCACCTGATGCTTCCCGACTACCTGCTGATCAGCACCAAGGCGCTCGAGAAGATGAGCGACGAGGATCAGGCAGCTCTGCTGGAGATCATTCCCGAGGTGCAGAAGATCGCCAATGACGGATTCGCCGACTTCACGGAAAAGTCCATCGAGCACGCGACCTCCATCGGTGCGCAGTTCAACGACGATGTCGATGTTGCTGCATTCAAGGCCCTGGTGCAGCCGTTGGTCGAGTCGAACGTCAATGAGAACGAGACTCGCAAGCAGCTCTACCAAGTGGTTCAGGAGGCGAACGCCGCCAACCCGGCCAAGTGAGATCTGCCGCTCACGCGGCTGACCATCGATAGAGCCATCGCCACCATCAGCGGATCCGGGCCCCAAGCGGAGCCCGGATCCGCTGTCGTCAAGGAGCCCGGCAGCTGTACGACGCTGCGACCGCGTCTCCAAGATCACAATCTGATCTTTTTTGTTGCCTGGTTGCCACCCCCTCTTGACCCTGAAAGCGCCCGGTTCTTAGACTCCGTTTCGTCAGGCTGAACGCTGTTTGGTTTGACGAACACCTGCATCGTCGAGATTGGTGGGCTTCGAACCGGCAGTGACGGCCGACTCGAGGTCCGCAAACGTCGCATTGCCTGTCTGCAAGAAAGGACATCAACAATGAAGTTGTCAAAGCTGGTACTGACCGGCGCGATTGGGCTCGTGTCGCTCAGCCTGGCTGCCTGTGGCGGCGGTTCCAGTAGCGATTCCAGTGGTGGCGGCGGTAGCAAGACCGTCTTCAAGCTGGCCTTCAATCAGACCGAGGAGCATCCGCAGTACAAGGCCGCCGTTGACTTCGGAAAGAAGCTTGAGGAAGCCACCGATGGCCGTTACTCGGTGAAGGTCTACCCGAACGAGCAGCTGGGCACGCAGTCGGATGTCGTCCAGAACCTCTCGAACGGCACAGTCGAGATGATGTACATCGGCGGCCCCGTGATGGAGGGCTTCAACTCCGATTTCATCGTCTACAACCTGCCCTATATGTTCGCCGGCTACGACGCTCAGCAGGCGATCTTCAACGACGACGAACTCAACAAAGACCTCTTCAGTTCGATTGAGGAATCCAAGAACATCACAGTGCTTTCCGCGCTGTATGCCGGCGTCCGCAATGTCTACAACAGCAAGCACGCGGTCACGACTCCTGCGGACCTGCAAGGCCTGAAGGTGCGCGTGCAGCAGTCGGATTCGCAGGTCGCCATGATCGAGGCCATGGGTGCAATCGCTTCCCCGATGGGTCAAGGCGATGTCTACTCCGCGCTGCAGACCGGCGTTCTGGATGGTGCCGAGAACAACGAGACCGTCTACCACTCGCTCAAGCACGACGAGGTCGCGAAGTTCTACTCGTACACCAAGCACCTGATGATCCCTGATTACCTGCTGATCAGCACCCAGGCCTTGAACAAGATGGACGATACCGATCGTGAGGCCTTCCTCGGGCTGATTCCCGAGCTGCGCGAAGAGGCCAACACCGGCTTCCTCGACTTCGCCAAGGAGTCTCGGACCGCTTCCGAGGCAGCTGGTGCGGCCTTCAACGAAGACGTCGACGTTGCAGCCTTCAAGGCGCTTGTGCAGCCGATGGTCGAGTCGTCCGTCACCGCGAATGACGTTCGCAAGAAGCTCTACGAAGCCGTCCAGAAGGCCAATGAGGCGAACCCGTCCTAGTCGGCTGGATGACTACGCGCAATGCGCGGATAGCTGAGGACTTTCTTCGCCTATCCGCGCATTGGGCAGCCGGGACACAGGTCCTGCTTGACCGCTCGGACGCGACGCCTGTGGCCTCGGTATCTTCACCTATAACCAACATATAAAAAGGCTCTGCGCATGAAAGCTCTTAGTGGATTTCAGCGCGTGATCGATGCGATTTTGAGATGGTTTTGTATCGTGTTGTTCGCGGCGCTTGTCGTTCTGGTTGTGTATCAGGTAGTCATTCGTTCTTTTGGTGGCGGTAACGCGTGGACCGAAGCGATGGCTCGAATCATCTTTATCTGGCAGGGGATTATCGGTGCAGCGTATGTCATCGGTGAGAACGATGACGTGGCGATCGACTTCTTGGTGCGCAAATTCCCGGCTGTGGTGGTGAAGTTCTTCGAGGTGCTGGCGCACTCGATCGTCGGCTTCTTCGCCGTGTGGATCATGATCTTGGGCGGCTGGGAACTAGCATCGTCCGCGTTTGATCAGACCGTCGAACTGTTGCCGTTCTCCCAGGGTCAGATCTACATGATCTTGCCGTTGTCCGGCGTGCTTATCACGATCTACTGCATCCTGCACATCATCAAGGCGGTCACCTCCGAGGTGAAGATCGTGGCGGACGAGGACATTGATCTGGCGGCTATCCAGGAAGAGGGCATCTGATTATGAGTGACGCAGCACTGGTTGCCCTGATCTTGGTAGTAGGCATGTTCGCCCTGATGGCTATCGGGGTGTCGGTATCGGTATCGATCGGTCTGCCTTCGGCGATCTGTCTGGTGATATTGATGGGCCCGGATTCGGGTATCTTCACTTCGGCACAGAAGATCTACAACGGTGTCGACTCGTTCGCACTGCTGGCGATCCCGTTGTTCGTCTTGGCCGGCGCGATCATGAACCAAGGCGGTATCGCCTCGAGGCTGATCGATTTCGCGAAGGCGTTGGTCGGGCCGATGCCTGGTGCCCTCGCCCAAACGAACGTGCTCGCGAACATGCTGTTCGGGTCGATCTCCGGATCGGCGCTGGCCGGCGCTTCGGCTGTCGGCGCGATCATGAGCCCCGAAGAAGAACGCGACGGCTACGACATGAGTTTCGCTGCCGCAGTCAATATCGCATCTGCCCCGTCGGGCATGCTGATTCCCCCGTCGAACACGATCATCGTCTACGCCCTGGTCTCCCAGGCGTCGGTCGGCGCGTTGTTCCTCGCCGGATACATTCCCGGCATTCTGTGGGGCCTGACCTGCATGGTCTTGGTGTGGTGGTACGCCCGCAAGCGCCCCGAACTCCGCGGTGCCGGGTTCCCCCCATTCAAAGTCGGACTCCGCGCATTCTGGCGGGCCGTGCCCAGCCTCGGCCTTATCATCGTGGTTATCGGCGGTATCGTCGGCGGTGTCTTCACCGCTACCGAAGGCGCCGCAGTGGCGGTTTCGTACGCGCTGATCCTGTCGCTGATCTACCGGACTGTGAGCGTCCGCGACATTCCCAGGATCTTGCTCGGCGCAACCCGTACAAGCTCTGTGGTCATCTTCCTGATCGGCCTGTCCAGTATCATGAGCTTCGCGATGGTCTTCGCCGACATCCCGAACCTCATCAGCGACTGGCTGACCTCGTTTACGGATTCCTCGTTCGTGTTCCTGCTGATCATGGCCATCGTGCTGCTGATCATCGGTATCCCGCTGGACGCAACACCCGCCGTGCTGATCTTCACACCCATCTTCCTGCCGATCGCTCAAACCTATGGTATTCATCCCGTGCACCTGGGCATCATGATGGTATTCAACATGTGTATCGCGGTCATCTCGCCGCCATCGGCACCCGTATTGTTCGTCGGTGCACGCGTCGCGGGCAAGAAGGTCGAAGATGTCATTCGCCCCCTCATGCCGTTCTTCGGAGCCCTCATCGTCATGCTGCTCATCGTCCAGTACGTACCCGCGCTATCAATGTGGATCCCCACCATGGCCGGCCTCATCGCCCCGGCATAAGCAGCTCTTGAGCAGAGGAGAAGCCAATGAAGGCCGTATATATCAAGTCCAAGGAAGATCTCGAAATCGCCGAGGTCCCGGTTCCGGAGCCGGGTCCGGGCCAAGTGCGCCTCAAGGTCGCCTATGTGGGTATCTGTGGTTCTGATTTGCACTATTACTTCAACGGTGCCAATGGCACCTTCATAGTGCGCGAGCCATTGATCCCCGGTCATGAGATGTCTGGTTATATCGATCTGGATCCCGCCGGGGAATGGGCCCCCGGAACTCCGGTGACCGTGCATCCGGCGACCTTCGGACCCGATCAGCCGGGCATGGCGGACCTGCGTCATCTGCGTCCGGGCGGTTCGTACCTGGGTAGTGCGTCCACGTGGCCGCACACTCAGGGTGCGATGGCCGAGTTCATGCTGGTCGGACGCGACATGGTGCGCGTGCTGCCGGCTGGGCTGTCGGTGCGCAATGCCGCGCTTGCGGAGCCCTTGGGCGTGGTGCTGCACGGCATCAAGATGGCCGGTGATCTGACCGGGCTCAGTGTGCTGGTCTCCGGGTCGGGTCCAATCGGTTTGCTGGCCGGCTTCGCCGCCAAACAGCGTGGTGCCGCGAGAGTCAGCTTCTCCGACGTACTTGACGGCCCGCTGGATCGCGCCAAGCAGGTCGGCGCGGACGAGGTCATCAATGTGGCCAAGGAAGCCCTCCCCGAGAACGCCTATGACGTGATCCTGGAATGCTCGGCGGCCGCCCCCGCGGTCAACGGCTGCATGAAGGCGATCAAGCCACGCGGACGCATCGCTCAGATCGGTATGTTCCCCGGCACCCCGGTGTCGGTCGAGCTGGCGGCTCTCGGCCAGAAGGAGATCACCTGGATCGGTACCTTCCGCTTCGATACCGAGGTGGACGAGGCCATCGAGATGATCGCTGCTGCTCCGTCGGTGGCTGAAGTCATCACCCATGTGATCGCCGTCGACGAAGCAACCGAGGCCTTCGCTGTGGCGAAGAACTCGGAGATCTCCGGCAAGGTGCTTGTGAAGCTGGATGGTGGGGTCGAGGCATGATCTGCGCTCGCGTCGGCAAGGCTCGAAAGTAAGACCGTCGCGATGAGTAGTGCATCGGTCGTCGTGCCACCGCGCGGGTCCCCTTCGGTGTCCCGCGCGGTGGCCATCTTGAACTTGATCGCCCAGCGCCCCGGCGGATGGTCGTTGACCCAGATTGCATCCAGTCTGGGATTGGCGAAGTCATCTGCGCTGACCATCTTGACCTCCTTGGAGGCCGCTGGCATGGTCACCCGGACGGAGCACTTCTACGATCTGGATATCGGTGTTCTGACGCCCGCCGGAGGCTTCTTGCGCGGCTCGGATTCGATCACCCAGTTCAAGCGCCAGATCGTGGCGTCCGAGCTGCTGTCCGGTGAACTCGCCCACCTCGCGGTGCTGGCGGGCAGAGAGGTCACCTATATCGCCCGTCACGTCGGCCGTGAGCCGTTGCCGGTGACCGCCGGAGTGGGGGATCGTTTTCCGGCCTCGATCACGGCTGTCGGTGTCGCGCTGCTGGCGCAACTGACCGACGATCAGATCGTGGACTTGTACGGCGATCTAGAGAGGTTTCCGCGCTGGTCGGCGCGGTCGACTGCCGATCTGCCCCATCTGTTGAGCAAGTTGCGCGAGACCCGCGAAGCGGGGTACTCCGTCGATGACGGCGAGACGTATCCCAGTGTCTTCGCCTACGGGTTGATCGTGCACCGCGTGGGCAACCACGCTCAGGATTTCTCCATGAGCGTGTCATTGCTCCGCGATGACCTCACGCCGAAGCGACAGGCACAGGCGCTGGAGGAGCTGATGGGCGTCCGGGATGCCTTGGAGGCGGGCAACGATCTGCGCTGAGGAGGCCGGGATGCCGGACCTTCTCGGCGGGAACGCATCGGACCTATCGGAGGGTCCTAAGTCACACGGGAGGCATTTCATGAGTTCAGCATTCGACATCGCAGGCCAGACCGCGGTGGTCACCGGAGGAGGACGCGGGCTCGGGCTGGGCATCACGACCGCGCTGCTGGATGCCGGGGTAGCCGTGCACGTGCTCTCCAGGCGTCCGCCCGACGAGCGCATCATCGAGCAGGCCGCAGAGAACGGACGCAGGCTCGTCCACCACGAGCTCGACCTATCCGACCGTGCCGCGCTGCCCCGGCTGGCCGAGCGGATCCTGGCCGACGAGGAGATCGACATTCTCGTCAACAACGCCGGCACGCAGGAGCGTCATCCGGCGGTCGAGTTTCCGCTGGAGTCTTTCGACCGGGTGATCGACATCAACCTGCGCTCGGTCTTCCAGGCGTGTCAGCTCTTCGGCGCCCCGATGGTGGAGCGCGGCCGAGGCAAGATCATCAACATCGCCTCGATGCTCAGCTTCCAGGGCGGTCTCAACGTGTCGGCCTACGCCGCGTCCAAGGGTGGCGTCGCTCAGCTCACCAAGGCGCTGTGCAACGAGTGGGCACCGAGCGGGGTCAACGTGAACGCGATCGCCCCCGGGTATATGGATACCGAGATGAACACTGCGCTGGTCGCCGATCCGGTACGCAGCGAGCAGATCATGGTGCGGATCCCCGCGGCGCGGTGGGGCAACGGCGAAGACATCGGCAACGTCGCGGTCTTCCTGGCCTCGGGAGCCGCCGACTACATTCACGGCCAGATCATTGCGGTGGACGGCGGCTGGCTGGCCCGCTAGACCAGCCCGGTCTCGAAAGCGATCAGAACCAGATTGACCCGGTCCCGGGCGCCCAGCTTCGACAGCAGGCGTCCGACATGGGTCTTCACGGTGCCTTCGGCCATGAAGAGGTTGGCGGCTATCTCGGCGTTGGTGGCACCCTTGGCGATCTCCACGAGCACCTCGCGCTCGCGATCGGTCAGCACGTCCAGACGGGGATCTTGACGTCCGGGAACGTCGGGCAGTCGCGGCACCACATGTTCGAGCAACCTGCGGGTGGCGCTGGGCGCGACCACGGCCTCTCCGGCCGCGACCGAGCGAATCGCGTTCAGCAGATCGTCGGGACGAGCGTCCTTGAGCATGAAACCGGAAGCTCCGGCCTTGAGGGCGGCGAAGACGTATTCGTCGAGGTCAAAGGTTGTGAGCACCAGCACCTTGGTGGGCAGGCCGGCGGCGGCGATGCGACGGGTCGCCTCGACTCCGTCCATCTCGGGCATCCGGATATCCATCAGCACAACATCGGCCGGGTTGGCGGTCAATGCCGTCAAGGCCCCGAGGCCGTTGGTGGCCTCGCCGATCACGGTCATGTCGTCCTCGGCGTCGATGAGCATCCGAAATCCGCTGCGAACCAGGGACTGGTCGTCGGCCAGGAAAACTGTCAGGGATTCGGTCATTTCGTCTCACCGTTCTGTCGGCGTCTCCCGGCGCTCGAATACGTCATTGCGGCGCGCTGCTTCTCGTCGCGCCCTTGCCCCATTCTTGCCCATCCCGAGATGCTTTTGCGCCCGCCTTGGTGGCCAGGGGCAGCGTTGCTCGTACCACCCAGCCGCCCGGCCGGGTGGGTTTGGCCGTCAATTTGCCACCCATCGCACTCACCCGCTCCTGCATGCCTTGAAGCCCGAACCCGGATCCCTCCAGCGAGATCGCAGGCTCACTGTCGGCCGGATCGTGCGGGTCGGGAGAGTTGGCCACTTCGATGCTGATGATGGTCGGCTGATAGATCAGCGCCACGGTCGCCCTCGAGCTGGGGCCGCCGTGTTTCAGGAAGTTCGTCAGCCCTTCTTGAACCACCCGGTAGACGGTCACCCCGAGTGCCGGGCTGACGGTTGGCTGGGTGCCGGTCACCGACAACTGGACGCGGTCGCCCGCCTTGGCGACCATCGCCGGAATATCCGAGAGGCCAGGTGCGGGCTGGAATTCGGCAGGCTGCGAATCGTCCGGATCGGCCCGCAACACTCCGACGATGCGGCGCATCTCGGCGAGCGCCTCGCGCCCGGTCTCGGAGATTGTTTCGAGTGCTTCGATCGCCGCGTCCGGGTGTTTGCGAGCCTGTGCCTTGCCGCCATCGGCCTGCACGATCATCACCGACAGCGAATGGGCAACCACGTCATGAAGCTCGCGGGCGATGTCGGTACGTACCCTTGCCTCGATCATCCGGGTCTGCTGTTCGTGCTTGACGAGGTCGGATTCGTAGCGCTCGCGCGCGGCCCATTCGCGTTCGTGCCTGGCGACCACGGTCTCCCGATCGCGGCGGCCGAGCAGATAGGGAGTGACAGTCCAGGCCAGACACAAGGCGATCAAAGGTGCGACGATCGGAAGCAGTTCTGGATTCACGGAGCCGATCGGGTCGTCGGTCGACCAGCGGACCGGACCGATGATCGATCCGGCACCTCCGGCCAAGACGATCAACCGCGATTCGTGTCCGTCCACCCAGCGGGCCACCGAGTAGCTCGCTATCGGGATGGCTATCAGCGCCCAGGTCGGGGTGGGGACGAGGACCACCTGGGCGAGGCCGCCAAGCGAGATCAGGCCGGTCATGACCAATGGATGAGTCCGGCGTAGGGCCAGTGGCAGCACGATCGCGATCGAGGTGAGCACCGACGCCAGGTAGTACGGACTCCTGGGCCCACGGCCCACCAGATCTCCCCAGAATGCGGCGCAGCCGGTCAGCACAATCGCCACGGCCAGATCGATACGCCAGATGCTGCTCCGCAGTGCGTCAACGGGACCATCCTCAAGAGCCATGCCGGCTTCGGTGACTTGGTCGCGCTGCACTTCTCCAGGATAGAGACCCTCCCCGTGGGCGCAATCGCGGCAACCCGGCTGTGCGCTGACGGCGACGGTCTGGAAGGATGTCCTGAGTAAGATCCTGACGAAGAATCAACGCAGCGACAGTTCTTTGGAGGGTGTCAAAACCAAAGGGCCGCCTCCACCGTGGTTAGGACTGTCAATGGCCGTTCGGTCTGCCGACCAGCGTCAGCCGACGCCTTGGCCGCGATTCGGTTCTGGTGGCTTGGAAGCGCCCTATGTCAGGCGTCTCGTCGACTTCATGAATGCGCGCCTCTATATGGCCGATCACCGTGCGTTGTTGCTGCTCAAGTGCATGATATCGAGCGATCTTCCGGGTCATCTGCAAGATCAGGCGAGCGAGGCGATTCTCGCCTTCCGCTACTCGATGCTCGAAGCGGGCAGCGATTCGATGACATTGTGGACGGAGAACCACCAGGTGACCGCCGCTGCCGCCGAGTATCTTGCCGGGCAGCTCTTTCCCGGCCGTATCTTCAGCAATGATGGGCGTTCGGGCGCCCGGCATCAGCGGGCGGCTCAGGCGCAGCTGATGATCTGGCTCTCGGACCGTTTCCGGTTCGGCTTCAGCGAGTGGCTGTCGAGTACCTGTCTTGCCTACGATCTCGCCGCGCTCGCGCTGCTGATCGATCATGCCGCCGATGAGGCGCTCGTGGAGCGGGCCAAGATGGTGATGGATATCGGGCTGCTCGATCTCGCGCTGCACAGCTTCAACCGGCGTTTCGCCCCGTCGATGGGACGCGCGCACGCTGAACAGGTCATGCACCCCGAAGCCGCCGAGATAGCACCGATCTGGCACAGCGCGTTCGGGCAGTCCCCTGAGCTCGAGATCGACAAACTCACCAGCCTCTTCGTGGCTCGCGAAAAATACCAGGTACCGGAAGCGATCTTTGAGCTCGCAACCGCTCAGCCGGTGCGCCGGGTGCTGAGTTCGCAAGGTCTGGACGTGGACGAGGTACGCGACGAGTTGCGCCGGCACCCGTTTCACCCGCGTAGCCAGAGTCTCGATCTGATCCGGTTCTGGTGGGGACAGCAGGCCATCACGACCCCGGAGACGATCGTCGACTCGGCCCGCGCGATGCGCGTCTTCGAACTTCAGGACTCCCGGATCCTTGCACCCATGCGCCGCTACCTGAAGATGCCGAATCCGATGCTCATCTCGACCTTGCGCACGCTCAATCCGATCACCAGCGGCAAGGCCCTGAACCGCGCAAATGTGCAGACCATCAGCACCAGCAACTATCTGTTGAGCAGCGTGCAGCGCTACCAACCGGGCGGTTTCGGTGACCAGCAGCACGTCTGGCACGCCTCACTGCGCGGCAACATCGAAGTCTTCGGAAATCACCCCGGGTCGACTCAGCTGCATCAGGAGAACCGGCCTCCCACCCCGAGCCACTGGGTGGGCAACGGTATCAATCCGGATCTCGCCCAGCATCACAATGTGCTCCTCGCACAGTACGACCTGCGCGGGCGCAAGGGCCGCTTCGAGGGGCCGCGTCAGGAACTGGTGCACATCCATTTCCCGTTCGTGCTCTTCGACCAGACCAGGCTGGGCGCCAATTGGGTGGCCGGACGCAGGGGTCGCGGATACATAGGCATTCTCGGCACGCACCGGTTCGAACTGATCAGCGAGACGGAGCTCGTCCAGCGGGGCCAGCGCACCGGCTACGCGGTACTGGTCGGCGACGAGGAGGAGTACACCTCGTTCGCGTTCTTCTTGGAGCAACTCAAGCAGTACCGGCTGCGGTTGAGTGGCGATCATCTCACGCTCACGAGCCCGTTGGGCCGCTTCGATCTGACCTGGGGCAAGGACTTCAAGGTCAACGGTCATGTCATCGACTGCCAGTATCCGCGCTATGAGGCCCCTGGCGTCCAGGTGCCGCGAAATCCGGACGAGATCGAGGTGATCGGCTCCGGGCATGCGCTCCGGCTCGAATGGGGCGCCGGCATTCGCGAATCAACGGAGATGTTGCGCGATAGCAGAGTCTACGACGATATTGACTAGGAGCTAGAGATCTCTAGATATGTCTAGCGACTCCGACATCTGACACGTGTCGGCACCCTCAGATCTCGTCGGTGGCGGCCGCCCATAGCTCCGCCTCCGCGCGGTTGCGGCGATAGCCTTGCCAGGCGAGGAACCCCCAGGCAAGTGCGGCGGTGGCCAGGATCGTGAGCAGTGGTCGCTTCATGGCCTCCAGAGTAGTTCGGTGCCGAGGTGGCGGCCCTGGCCTGCGCATCATCCACCGCTCCACGCACAGCGAGCCACGGCGTTTTCCACAGCGCTTCTCCACATATCCACAGGCTGCGGCGTTTTCCACAGCCGGATCGGAAAGATCCGGTGCGGAAGCCACTCGGCATCTCGGCGTCAACGTGCCAGCATTGAGACATGTCGACCATCTTCACCAAGATCATCAGCGGCGAGTTCTCGGGCATGTTCGCGTGGGCGGACGAACTCTGCGTGGTTTTCGCCACCATCGAACCGATCAGCGATGGGCACGTGCTTGTCGTGCCGCGCGAAGAGATCGTCTCGTTCACCGAGGCGGCCGACGACCTGCTGGCCCACCTGATGAAAGTTGCCGCGATCATCGGCCGTGCCCAGGAGGAGGCCTTCGAGGGATCGCGGGCCGCACTGATCATTGCCGGCTTCGACGTGCCGCACCTGCACCTGCACGTCATCCCGGCCCGAGGTGAGGCCCAGCTGAGCTTCGCAAACGCCAACGGGGACGCCACCCCCGACGAACTGACCGCTGCCACCGAGCGGCTGCGAGAGACGCTGCGCACGCAAGGATATGCGGCCAATATTCCGGTCGAGATCGGGCGCCCGGACCTGGCCTGAGTGGCCGGCAGGACCTCGACTGCGCCTGCGAAACACAAGTGTCACGACCTTGAAACTCGCAGGTGCTTGTTTCAAGGCCAGGCGACAAGGGACTATCGAGCATGTCGCGTTTCCAGGCCCCGGACTGCGTACTGCTCGGCCAGCCCCTCGAACACAGCGGCGCGGGCCCTGCCCGCGCCGCCACTATGACTGTGGGCTGGGGCTACGAGCCGTTGCGCTTCAGCCGCGGACTGCCGATGGCCGGCTTCGCGGCGCGCAAGGATCGCTCGACGGCATCCTTGATTCCCGGCCCCGAAGCCATCGCCGTGGCGCTGGGCGATGAGGTGATCGTCGCTGCGGACGTGATCGGGGTCGATCCGCAGCTGGCCGACACGATCGCCGAGGCGGCGCAGCTTCCGAACCCGGTGATACTCACCGCCACTCACACGCATTCCGGCCCGGGAATCACTCCGGGACGCCTGGGAGACTTCAGCCAGGAGGCCCGCGCGGTGGTCGTAAACGCGGCCGCGACGGCCGCCCGGCGAGCTCTCGATTCGGCGGGCAGCTGCACCGTGGAGTGGCTGGAACCGCAGGTCACCGGCCTGGCACACGATCGCCGCCGCCGCAAGGTCGCATGGGACGCCCACCTGCGTGCACTGCGCTGGAAGTCCGGGGGATACGTGACCGGCTATCTCGTCAGCTATCCCTGCCACCCATCGATCATCGGGCCGGCCAACTCCCATCTATCTCCTGATTACCCCGGATACCTCCGCACCCGGATCCAGGAGGCGACCGGGTGCCCGGTCATCTTTCTCACCGGGGCCGCTGGCAATGTGAATGCCGGCTACCCGGAGCGGTCGTCCGGTCAGCGCTATCACGACCTCGGACGGACGCCCAGCGATGCCGATCTCTTCGGAACCACGCTGGCCGAGACATTGTTGGCCGGACGATGGCAGCCCGTCGATCTGTCGTCGGGGATCTCGGTGAGCAGGACGGAGGTCGACGCCTGCCTGGTGCCGATCGACATCGAGAACACCACAGTGCTCCGCGAGCAGTGGGAACGCCAGTTGCGTTCCGCCGAGGGGGAGAGCCGGGGCATCTTGCAGCGCTGGATCTCGTGGGCCAAGAAGCCGGAGTCGGGTCGTCAATGCAGATACCGGTTGCCGGTGGCCCGGATGCGGCTCGGTGACGTCTCGCTCGCGTTTCTGCCCGGCGAACCGTTTCTGGCGGCCGATCTGGAGTTGAACAGCGCTCCGGGATCTCGGGCGATCGTCGGCGGCTACTACCGCGACACTCCCGGCTACCTACCCGATGCGGCGCAGTACCTGCTCGGTGGCTACGAAGTCACCGACGCGCACCGCTACTACGGGATGCCGGCGCCGTTCGCGCGCGGCACCTTGGAGGCCCTGATAGCTGCCGTACGCGGGTTGCGGTGAGCTCAAGCCAGATCTTGCTCGGATTCAGTGGGCGGCGACCGGCTGGCGCAGGATCGTCCGCAGTCGCTCGGGCGGGGTCCGGCGGAAATCGCTCAGGTAGATCTCGTGGTGACGTCCTGTCGGGGTCAAGCCCTGACCCGGAATGAACTGGTCGTGCAACTCGCGCAGCACCGGGCCCTCATCGTCGAACGGGCCGATGTGCAGGGTCTGAGCGCATAGGCCTTCGTCCAGCGTCTCGAAGCGGACATCGCTCAGCCGGGCCGGCGGATCCTTGGCCGCGACCTGCCCGATCGCGGAGCCGACCGATTCGCGATCGATCCAGTCAGGTGTCATCAGCATCAGCGTCCAATCCCATTGGGCCTTGTCGCCATCCTGGAAGGCGGCCATGTCGTCGGCCCACCAGAGTCCCTCGAGCGGCGGCACGACGTAGTCGCGATCCAGCTGCTGCTTGCTCGCGAACTTCAACTTGAATGCGAGCGGATAGAGGGTCGCGATCGCCTCTTCGAACGCGGGCGCGGTATTCGGATCGCCGTGTCCATCGATCATCAGGTAGTTCATCGGGGGTACCTCAACGAGATCGAAGTGCCCTTTGCGCGCCCGATAGGCCTGAAGACTCTTCTTGAAGTCCGTCTTGTCCATCAGGAATCCCTCCTCCCTGCCAGAAGCTCCTTGATGACCGTCAGCACACCGTACTCATCGTTGGATCCGGTGCTGAAACGTGCTGCCTCGCGGACGGCGTCGACCGCATTGCTCACCGCGTAGCTGAAATAGACCTCGTCCAGCATCTCGATGTCGTTGAAGGTGTCCCCGAAGGCCATCATCTGCTCGGGCCGTAATCCAAGCCGGGATGCCAGGACGCGCAGCGCGGTGCCTTTGGTGACGCCCTGATTCATGATGTCGACCCAGACCGAGCCGCCGATCGTCACGGAGAAGTCATCGTCGTAGCGCGGCCGGTAGAGCCGCTCGCAGAGCTCCTGCGCGTTGCCTTCGGGGAAGTAGACGGTGAATTTGTCGGCATTCGGCGTGATCGCCGTGAGGTCGTCCACAAAGACGAGCTCCGAATAGAAGGTGCGCAGGAAATCTTCGTGCTCCCGGTGAGCGGTGGCCACATACCCGGCGTCCACACCGCAGATGATGGGGATACCCGCGGTCTGCTCGTGGGTGAGTGCGATCATCTCCTGATAGTCGGACGAGGGAAGCAGGCTTTCGAAGAGGGTCTCGCCGTCATGGGTGACGGTGCCGCCGTTGTCGCCGATGTAGGCGAGCCCGGGCCCGCCGGCGGGGAACATCGAGCGAAGCGTGAAGGTTGATCGTCCGCTCGCGGCGACGAAGACGATGCCGGCCTGGTTCAGCGCTTCTACGTAGTCGTGAAATCCCGGTGGTAACTCGCTGGCTTCGGTGAGCAGCGTGTGGTCCATATCGGACGCGATCAAGCGGATGTCTTTCATCGTCGGCTCCTGTGGTCGGCTACCACCTAAAGGTACGTGGTGGATGCGTCTTCTACCTGAGATCTTGCGCGTGGGGGTGACGCGTGCGCTTCCTGGAATTCTCAGAGCCAGCCGTTGGCCTCGGCTTGGCGGACGGCTTCGGCGCTGGTGGTGCAGCCGGTCTTGCGGATGGCACTGGACAGATGGTTGCGGACGGTGCCTTGAGACAGCGAGAGCCTCTTGGCCAGGGTGGAAGCGGGTGCTCCGTCCTGGGCGGCCCGCAGCACCTCCTGCTCTCGTTCGGTGAGCGGATTGGCGCCGTGCGTCAACGACTCGACGGCGAGTTCGGGGTCGACAACCCGAAGCCCCGCATGTACTCGGCGCACCGCATCTGCGAGTTCGGACGCGGGAGTGTCCTTCACCACGAAACCCTGCGCCCCGGCATCCAGGGCGCGGCGCAGATAGCCCGGTCTGCCGAATGTGGTGACGATCAGAGATCGACAATCCGGCAGCGCCGACCGCAATTCGGCCGTCGTCTCGATCCCGCTCAGGCCGGGCATCTCGATGTCGAGCAACGCCACATCGGGACGCGATTCGAGAGCGGCGGCGACCACCTGGTCTCCACGCCCCACCTGCGCCACCACCTCGATATCGGGCTCGAGGTCGAGCAGTGCTGCCAACGCACCGCGCACCAGCGCCTGATCATCGGCCAACAAGATCCTGATCATTGCCCAGTGCCTTTCACAGTGCGACCACGAGCTCAGTGCCACCTGACTCCGGCGTGGTAAGCGTCACCGTGCCGCCGGCCTCCTCAACGCGTTCCCGCAGGCCCCGAAGACCGTTGCCGTCGTGGCTGCCGGTCAGCCCGCGTCCGTCATCGCTGACTTTGACCTGCCGCGAGCCGACTGTAACCGAGCACTCGGTCGCTCCGGAATGCCGCACCACATTGGTGACCGCCTCTCGCACCACCCACGCGAAGAGCACCCGGAAACGGGGGTCGACCCGGGCCACCTCGCCGG
>NZ_JAVTWX010000141.1:0-2257 GCF_032229645.1 Brooklawnia sp. | reverse complement strand
GATCGGGTAGGCGAGGAAGAAGATCCAGGCGCCGCCGAGCATCCGGCCCCACTTGGGCCACGGGTCTGCGCCGGTGGCTCCGGGTTCGGTCGTGGCAGCAGCGGGTGCTTGTGGCATGCCTGCTCCTTGGTCGGGTAGTGACACGGTACAACGAGGGCTTACTGCCGCTCGCGTGACCTGCGTACCAGCACAATCGCCGCGACACCGAAGATCAGTAACCACCCGCCCACATTCGCGAGAATCTGCCACAGCGGCTGGACGATGAGTTCCCCGGTGGTCTGGTCGATGTCATTGCCCTCGGTCAGCGGACGCCGGGCGAGCGCGGCCAGGCCGTACAGCGGCGTGAACTTGGAGAAGGTCAGCATCGCCCCACTCAGCGGCATGAAGACGTTGCCGAGGAATCCGAAGATCACCACCATGCCGGACGCGATCCCGACGGCATTCTCGGACCGGAACAGGAAGCCCACCATCAGGCCGTAGAGCGAGAACAGCATGGCTCCGAGCAGCACCAGCCCGGCGCTGGCCGGCCACACCCACCAGATGGCCTGCGCATCGGTGAAGTATCCGATGAGATAGATCAGCGCGATCGGCAGCGCGGCCACCGCAGTGCCCACCAGTGCCTTGGTGATGACGAACCGGCTGTCGGGCATCGGGGTGAGCCCGAGTTGGCGTCCCCAGCCCTGCATCCGCTCGACCGCAGCCAGTCCGCCCACCGAGGTGGTGGCGGTCACCGCCCCGTAGGCCGCCATGTTGATCATCACGTACATCGACACGTTGCCGTTGCCGATGTCGTAGGCGCCCCACTCCATCGAGACCCCGAAGATGTAGTACATGAACGCCGGGATGCCGATGGTGAACATCAGTGCGGACGGGTCGCGCAGCGCCCGCTTGAGTTCGAGTGCGAAATAGGTTCCCATCTCAGGCCACCTTGGAGTCGGATTGGGTGAGCGCCATGAATGCCGCTTCCAGGCTGGGCGCGGTCACCTCGATGTCGTACCCGCCCCAGGCGAGCACGTCGGCGAGCAGTGCGTCCGAGTCGCTGGTTTCCGCGGTCAAGCTGTGAGTGTTGGTGACGACCCTTGTCACGCTGGGGTTGGCCGCGAGCTTTGGTTGCAGGGATGCGGGGTCGTCGTGGGAGAACCTCACCGTCCGGACGTTGGTGAGCGCCCGAATCTGCTGGGTGGTGCCGTCCGCGATGATCTGGCCGCGATTCATCAGTACGATCCGGTCGGCGAAGGACTGTGCCTCCTCCAGATAGTGGGTTGCGAACAGCACGGTCCGGTGGGCTTCGGCTCGCATCGCGTCCCAGAACGCATGCCGCGCGTTGACGTCCATCCCGGCGGTGGGCTCGTCGAGGACAAGCAGGCCGGGATCGGGCAGTAGCGCCAGGGCGAAACGTAGCCGCTGCTGTTCGCCGCCCGAGCATTTGGAAACCCTGCGCCCGGCCAGATCGGTGATACCGGCGCGCTGCATCACGTCGCCGGTCGCTAGATGCTCGGGATATTGCGCGGCGATCACCCCGACGGTTTCCTTGACGGTGATGTCACGCAACAACCCGCCGGTTTGTAACACAGCGGAGACCCGGCTGTGAATGATCGCTTGCCGAGGAGCCATCCCGCAGACCGTCAGCGATCCGGATGTCGGTGTGGTCAGGCCGAGGATCATGTCGATGGTCGTGGTCTTGCCCGCACCGTTCGGGCCGAGGAAGGCGACGAGTTCGCCTTCGCCGACGGCCAGATCGATGCCCGCGACCGCATGCACCGGAGAAGACGAGCGGGCCCGGAAAGTCTTCGAGAGGTTCTTGGCCTCAATGACGGCGTCCATACGTCCATCGTGGCCGGGATCGGGCCGGCGCACCGATAGGCGCTGTCACGACCTCACCATGACAGCAGTCACACGGTGCCAGCATCGCTGTCAGGAGGTGTCTTGAGATGAGCGCATCGACCATCCGGCAGGTGAAGGATCAGACACACGCGCGGCTACGGGCCCGCGCCGCCGAACATGGGCGATCGGTAGAGGCCGAAGTCCGAGCGATTTTGGACGCGGCAGTTGACACACCTGACCGAAAGTCGGCCAGGTTTCGTCGCAACGGTTGTCTGGGCTGAGGTCTACTGGGTGCTGACCCGTGCCTATGGTTTTGCGCGGTTGGATGTCGTGGCTCAGCTATCTGAGCTATCCATGGCTGATGAGATCCGCCCTGAAGATCCGTCGTCCGTTGCATCGGCGATTGCGGCTGCTGGAGACTGCTCGCATAGCC
>NZ_JAVTWX010000140.1:16714-26905 GCF_032229645.1 Brooklawnia sp. | reverse complement strand
GCTGGTAATACCGGAAACCCAGCCCCTGACGCAGATCAGCCTTACCCACAAACCCGATCGGATCGACGTCCCACAAATCACCCATCTCAACACCCCCACGTGTCATATCGTGGCCTCGTCACCACGACTTGTTTTGTTGTGATACAAAACATAAATGACTTGACCGCATATGTCAAGACCCACGTGCGAATCTCTTCCTTGCCATCAGTGGTTGGCGCAGTCGACAGCACCAAGCCGGACGACTGTCGACCCGCGTCGGCTGTGTATAGTCGGGGCTCATGACACCCGGACGGCCGCGCAATCCGACGCTGCGGCGGCCATCCAGCAGTGCACGGGCGGGCGCCACATTGGAAGGGGTCCGCGCGGTCAATCTCTCGCTGGTGCTACGGGAGATCCTGGCGAATCCGGGCACCATTTCCCGGGCCGCCATCGCCGCTCACGTGGGCATCACCCGAGCAACCGTTTCGCGTCTGGTCGATGAGCTCATCAACGCCGGCCTGGTACACGATCTCAGCCCTGCCTCAGACACCGCGCGGGGACGTCCCGGAATCCCGCTCGCCCCGCGGCCAGGCGCCGCAATTGGACTCGGTCTCGAGATCAACATCAGCTATCTGTCTGCGTGCGCCATTGATCTCACCGGCGAGATCTTGTCGCTGGAGACGATCCACGGAGATTTCGCCGGCTCTGCTCCCGCCCAAGCCATCGGCGAGCTGGCCGAACTCGGACGAACGGTGCTGAACTCGACGCGCGTGAACTCGCGTACCGGTTCCGCGACATTTGTGGGATCCGGGCTGGCCCTGCCCGGTTTGGTCTCCTCGGATGCGTTGGCTCTGGCCCCCAACCTCGGCTGGCGCAACCTGCCCATGACCAGCCTTCTGGAACCCATTGCGGCCTTGGATCCGGTGGTGGTCGCCAACGAGGCAGACCTCGCCGCGTTCGCGGTCGCCAATCCCCGCCCGGGCGTGCCCGACGGGCCGCCTTCCTTCATCTACGTGTCTGGTGAAGTAGGTATCGGAGCGGGCATCATCATCGACCATCGTCCGCTGTCAGGAGCTCACGGCTGGTCGGGTGAGATCGGCCATATCTGCGTAGACCCGGCCGGCCCGGTCTGCTCCTGCGGCGCGTCCGGCTGCCTGGAGGCATACTTAGGCCTTCGCGCGCTGTCGCGCAACGCCGGTATGCCGGCAGGATCGACCCCCGACGAGATCGTCGCGGCCGCGCACGAGGGCTCTGTCCGCGCGCAAGCCGCGATCACCGACGGCGGTGCTGCGCTGGGTCGGGCGCTCGCAGCCATCGTCAATACCGTTGATATTCCCGAGATCATTCTGGGCGGGATCGTCGCAGCAATCGGCGGCGATCTCATTCCCGCCGCACGTGATGAACTCCGAACCCGGGTTCTCCAGTCGGCCTCGTCCGACCTCGAGGTGCGGATCGCCGAAGATCCCGCGAATCTGGCCGTCATCGGCGCGGCACACCGCGCACTACAACGCCTGGTCGACGATCCGATCGTCTGGACTGCCTGACCAGCCGCGCAGTCTCAGACCTAAGGACCCTCCAGAGGCTCTGGCGCGTTTGTGAGCGCCGCCAGCCAGGCGTCCGCCTGACGCCATGAAGCATGGCCGGCATGAGGATGAACGGCGATCTGCTGATCGGGGTGTGACCCGTAGTTGATGACCGACGACGGCTTCATGTCGCCATCGTGCCACTGGTGGGATCACCGCGGATTCGATGAGACCAGATGCCCCATGCCCACCGAACGATCGCTGCTCGGCAGCAGATCCTGGCCGGTGATCAGCGTGATCATTCGCGCATTCGGGCGTTTTCCTGCATCGCCGGGTACCGCGTCCAAGACCCAATCGTCGCCTGCTTGGACGGTGAGATCGCGCGGCGCGACGTCGATCTCGTAGACGTAGACGTCGGTGCAGGTGGCGATCTGAATCCGATCGCCCTGGTTCAACTCAAGCAAGCCTGCGAACGGCGCACCATTGGTGATGCGGTATCCGGTCACCGCCATATTGCCGATCTCGCCTACCCCGGCAGTCTCGGGATACCACCCGATGCCGGTTCCGAGTTCTTCGCTGCCGACCCCGGCCAGCACCGGCCAGGACTCATCGCCGTACTGAGGGAACCTCAATAAACCGATGACCTCGGCGGCCGTGCTTGGTGGATTCTGCTCGGCCTGGCCGCCGGTCGCGCAGGACGACTCGAAGCGCTCGACTGCCGAACGCGCCTGAGCTTGGGCCCGCTGGTCAGTGCCGTAGAAGAGCCAGAATGCCCAGACCGACCCGGCAAGCACGGCTAGCCCGAGCAGCAGCCAGGCAGCGCGTAGCAGCCGGGCGCCGAGGCTTCGGCGCGGCCGAGGCGACTCACCCGAGTGCCTTGAGGCATTCGCCACGGATTTTCCGTTCTCGCTCACATCACCGATCGTAGTGGCCTGGGTTTGGGAGACCCGTCAACGCCGCACGCGCGACAAGAACGCCTTGGTCCGCTCCGCTTGCGGATGATCGAGGACCTGCTCGGGGGGCCCGGATTCCACCACGACGCCGGCGTCCATGAAGTAGACCCGGTCGGCAACCTCGTGAGCGAAGCCCATCTCGTGAGTGACGACGATCATCGTCACGCCCTCGCCCGCCAGGGTCTTCATCACCTGCAGCACCTCGCCGACCAGTTCGGGGTCCAACGCCGATGTCGGCTCATCGAAGAGCATCAGCTCCGGATCCATCGCCAGCGCCCGCGCGATCGCGATGCGCTGCTGCTGGCCGCCCGACAGCTGGGCCGGGTAGGCGTCCGCCTTCTCGGTCAGCCCGACCTGACCCAGCAGATCCCAGGCGCGCTCGGCCGCGTCCTTCTTGGACTTCTTCGTGACCACGATCTGGCCCTCGGTGATGTTCTCGAAGGCCGTCTTGTGCGGGAAGAGATTGAAACGCTGGAAGACCATACCGATGCGGGACCGCTGCCGGTCGATATCGGAATCCTTGCGCTGGTGGAGCTGACCTCCCCGCTCCTCGTAGCCGATCAGCTCGCCGTTCACCCAGATGCGTCCGCCGGTCAGCGTCTCCATCTGGTTGATCAGCCGCAAGAAGGTCGTCTTGCCCGAACCCGACGGCCCGAGCAGGACGACGGCCTCGCCCGGATAGACCTCCAGGTCGACGCCCTTGAGTACCTCGTTGCTGCCGAACGACTTGTGCACGTTGACAGCCCGCACCAGGGGCTCGCCGCTGCGATCGATATGGTCGATGTGGTCGCTCATCAATGGTCGCTCCCCGGGAACATGATCGCGGTCCGGGCGGTCTTGGCGTCCGCCTTGGCCCGTCGACGCCCTCTGGTCGGTTCGGTCGGGTTGTAGCCGCGTCCGAAGCGCCGTTCCAGCCAGGCCTGCCCGATTCCCAGGATGGTCGCGGTGATGACGTAGTACAAGGTGGCGGCCATATAGCTGGGGATCAGATTGTAAGTCGCGGTTCCGATGGCACGCAGTTGGAAGAACATCTCGTTGGCCAGCGGCAACGCCGAGAGCAACGAGGTGTCCTTGAACATGGCAATGGTCTCGTTACCGGTCGGCGGGACGATCACCCGCATGGCCTGCGGCAGCACGATGCGGCGCATCGTCTGGCCGTTGCTCATGCCGATCGCCCGGGCGGCCTCCCACTGTCCCCGGTCGACGCTCAGGATGCCCGAGCGCGCGATCTCGGCCATATAGGCGGCCTCCGACAATCCCAGCCCGATGATGGCCATCCAGATCGTCGTGGAGAAGCGGTTCAGATCGACCTTGAGAAGCTCCCAGCTGCCGTCCACCGGCCAGACACCGACGGTCAGCCCACCCATCGCGAATGCACCCGCAGCGCCGAGAATCATCAGCAGCACATAGCGCGGGATCGCCCGGAAGAACCAGACGTAGACTCCCGCCGACCAGCGCAGGATCGGGTTGTCCGACATCCGCATCACGGCAAGCAGCACGCCGAGGACCACGCCGAGCACCATCGCTCCGACGGTGGCAACCAGGGTGCCGGTCACGAAGCCCCTGATGACCTGCTTCTGGTTCATCGCCTCGAAGGTGAATGGCCAGTCGAAAGCAGGATTGGTGATGATCTGGTAGACGATCCAGATGCCGATCAGCAGCATCACCACGCCGGCCACGATCCGGCCGGGTCGACGCAGTGGCACCGCGTCGATGGTTCCCGGCCGGTCGTCGCCGATCATGCCTGAAGCAGCCTCAGGTTGAGTCATGACACCTGCGGGTTGACCGGGAAGGCATCTACAGCAGCACCCGAGACGCCGTACTTGTCAAGGATCGCGTCATAGACTCCCTCGGACTTCAGATCGTCGAGCGCCTTCGAGATCGCCTCGGCGAGCTGCGTATTGTCTTTGACCATGGTGAAGCCGTAGGGAGCTGCGCCGTACTGCTCGCCGAGTGCCTCCATCTTGCCGTCAGACGTCTGGATGGCGTTCTGGGTGATCGGGTAGTCGGCCAGCATCGCGTCCGCCTTGCCGATCATCAGCGCGTTGTTGACCTCATCCTGACCCTGATACGACAAGGTGCTGATCGGATTGGAGCCGCACGTCTCCTGGGTCGCCGTGATCTCCTCCTCCTGGGTGGTGCCGGTCTGGTAGGCGATTGTCTTGCCGCAAGGATTCTTCGGATCGACCTCACCCGGATTACCCGCCAGCGTCGCCCACTGGGTGCCGACATTGAGGTATTCGACGAAGGTCAGCGTCTCGAGACGGGCCGGGGTGATGGTGAACGACGAACTGCCCACCTCATATTTCTGCGCCTGGACGCCGGCCAGGATCGAGTCGAAGGCAGCCGGGTTCCAATTGTTCTTGACCCCCAACCGGGCGGCGACCGCGTCGAAGATCTCCACGTTCATGCCGACGACCGTTGTGCCGTCCATGTACTCATTCGGCTTGTAGGTGGGATCGACACCCACTTCGATGACGCCGGCCTGCTTGATCGCGTCGGGCAACGAGTCGTGCAACGCCTGATCGGCCTCGACGGCGGGAATGCTTGTGTCCGACGACGCCGAGCCGGACGCTCCTGAACTGCTCAGCGAGTCGGAACCGCAGCCGCTCATCAGCAGGGCAACGGCAGAGAAGACCGCGGCAGCGGCAGCAAGTGGACGTTTCATCGGTGGACCTTCCGGTAAAGGATGTGCAAACCAAGACTGACACTGACATCAGCAACCTGCCACACGAGTCCGCCTGGCAATCGGTTACAACTTCGTAACCGTGACAGGATATCCGCCTGTTATTCGAAATGCAGTAGCCCGCGTATCACCCTCGGTGAGTCCTCGGCCTCGTCGTCGTAGAAGGGCGCAGCGCCGCCGACGAATCTTGCCAGCGATTCGCCATGCAGCACTCGGCATGGGAACGCCGATCCGGCGGCTCTGCGGGTGATCCGATCCATATCGATCGGCACGCGGCCGGCCGCCAGCACCAGGTTGCCGTGCCTGCGTCCCTTCAAGACCGACGACTCGGCGCTGAGCGCCAGATTGTCGGCGAACTGGCCGATGCCTGCCAGCACTCGCTTCGTCCAGGCCAGCGGGAAGATGTCGATCACGTTGAACAAGAGCAGCCCATCTTGGTGCAGCACCCGGAAGCAGTCGTCGAAGAACTCGATGCTGACCAGCGATGCCGGAACCCTGGCATCCGCGAAGGCGTCCACGACGATCACCTGGGCGTAGCCGTCCGGCATCTCGGCGATACCGCTTCGTCCGTCGGTCGGGCGTACCTTGATGCCCGAGCGAGCCGGCAGCGGCAGATACTCGCGCACCTTCGCGGTGAGCTCTTCGTTGGGTTCGAGCACGATCTGCGGCGAGGTCGGACGCCGGGCGGCGATGTAGCGGGCCATCGTCATCGCACCTCCACCGATATGGATCACCCGCATCCGTTCGCCCGGCGGCGCGGCGAGATCGAGATACTCGGCCATCCGCTGCATATAGGCGAATTCCAGCCTGCCCGGATCGTCCGGGTCGACCCATGAGTGGGCGACCTCGTCCATGGTCAGGATCCAGCCGGATCCGTCCGGAATCAACGAGATATCGGTCATGACATCGCCGGCTCGGCGCACCGGGTGCGGCGACCCGGGTTCGATTCAGTAGTCGTAGGCATCGACATTGTCCTTGGTCACGGTAATCCAGGCGTTGGTCCCGTAGATCACCTTGCCCTCGAGACCGATCTTGCCGTAGCCGTCGGCGACCAGCGAACTCCCCTGCCGGATCTTGCCTCCGCCGAGCAATATCTGCGCAGCGACGTTCTGCGCGTAGGCCGCCATGCCCGGATCCCAGAACTGGATCAGGTCGACGGCCCCGGTTCGAAGCAGCGCCCTCGCGTTCTTGGGGGTCGAGGTACCGCAGACGACGATCTGATCGCTCAGCCCGGCCTCCTCGATCGCCTGACCCGCACCGACCACATCGGTGGACGCGGAGCCCTGCACGCCGGCCAGACCCGGGAAGGCCGCCAGCACGTCGAGCATCGTCTGATGTGCCTGCTGGGGATCGTCCGAGGTCTCGATGGGTTCGTTGACGCGGACCATGTCGGGATAATGCGTCCGCTGATACTCATTGGCGGCATTGACCCAGGCCATATGAGTGGCGGAGCTCAGCGATCCGACCAGTTGGACGTATTCCCCGGTCTGGTTCATCCGGCCGGCCAGTTCGATCATCAGGTTGGTGCCGTAGGCCTCGCTGCGGAAAGGCTCGAGGTCGTAGTGGGCGTTGGTGATGGCGGGTGCCTCGTGGGTGATCACGACGATGCCGGCCGCCATTGCCTCCCCGAGCACCTCCTCCACCGAGTCCGGCTGGAACGGACAGACGAGCAGTGCCGACACCTTGGCATCCACCAGGCGGCGCAGCACGCTCAACTGCGCATCGACCGACGCCTGCGGAGCGCCGTCGCAGTACGCATTGTTGTCGGAGTCATCGGCATACATCCGCACGCCCTCCGCAACCCGGTCCGACCAGGCAATGCCCGTGAGCTTCGGAACGGTGACCATGGTCTTGGGGCCGATCACCGAGGTGGTCGAGGTCGACGCGGTGGACGCGGTGGTCGATGCGGACGCGGTGGTCGATGCGGACGCAGTCGAAGAGTTCGTGGCCGGCGCTGCTTCCGGTCGGCAGGCGCTGAACGCCCCGGCCGCCGCGATCCCGGCGCCGATGTGGATGAACTGGCGCCTGTTGAACTGTGGTGGCATCGTCTTCCTTCCCGTCGGGGTGACCCGGGCGGCCGCTGAGCCGATCACTGCGGGCAGACTAGCGCACCGCCGGAAGTCCCCGAACAGCCAGCTGCTCGATGCTGCTCGATGCGGGCTACCGACGGCGCCAGTCGCCGCCGATCAGTCGATCGACTCGATTTCAAGATTCTCGCCGTCCGGCGTGACCTCGAAGTGGACGCTCTGCCCGTCAGTCACCTCGCCTGCCAGCACCCTGCGGGCCAACTGGTCCTCGACCGTGGTCTGCAGCAACCGGCGCAGCGGACGAGCACCGTAGACCGGATCGTAACCACGGTTGGCCAGCCAGCGACGCCCGGTATCGCTCACCTCGACGGTGATCCGGCGCTCGGCCAGTCGATGATTGATGCGATCCAGATTGATGTCGACGATGTGCGCCAGGTCGTCTCGGCTCAGCGGCGAGAACATCACGATCTCGTCCAGCCTGTTCAAGAACTCCGGACGGAACGTCTTGCGCACGACGTTCATGACGGCCTCGTTCTTGGCCTTGTCGCTCATCGCGGTGTCGGACAAGAAGTTGCTGCCCAGATTCGAGGTCATGATCAAGATCACATTGCGGAAGTCGATCGTGCGCCCCTGACCGTCGGTCAGCCGGCCGTCGTCCAGCACCTGCAACAAGATGTTGAAGACATCGGGGTGAGCCTTCTCGACCTCGTCCAAGAGCACCACAGAATACGGACGACGCCGCACCGCTTCGGTCAGCTGGCCGCCCTCTTCGTAGCCGATGTAGCCCGGAGGGGCACCGACCAGCCGCGAGACGGAGTGCTTCTCCATGTACTCGCTCATGTCGATGCGGACCATGGCCTGCTCATCATCGAAGAGGAAGTCGGCCAACGCCTTGGCCAGCTCGGTCTTGCCGACGCCGGTCGGCCCGAGGAAGAGGAACGATCCGGTCGGACGGTTCGGGTCGGAGATACCGGCGCGGGCACGGCGCACCGCGTCCGAGACGGCCTTCACCGCGTCCCGCTGACCGATCAGCCGCTTGCCGATGCGGTCCTCCATCTCCAGCAACTTGGCCGATTCGCCCTCCAGCATCTTGCCCACCGGAATGCCCGTCCAGGCACTGACCACCTCGGCGATGTCGGCGCTGGTGACGTCTTCCGAGACCATCGTCTTCTTATCGCCGGCGGCCTGCTCGGCCTCGTTCATCTCCTTCTCAAGGGCCGGGATCTCGCCGTACAGAATCTGCGCGGACTTCTCGAGGTTGCCCTCACGCTGGTAGCGCTCGGCATCGGTGCGCAACGAATCGACCTGCTCCTTGAGCTCGCCGACCCTGTTCAGTCCACCCTTCTCGGCTTCCCACTGGGCCTCCAACGCACGCAGACGCTCCTTGGCGTCGGCGAGTTCGGCATTGAGGTTGGCCAGCCGCTGCTTGGATGCGTCGTCGGTCTCGGTGCCCAAGGCAAATTGCTCCATGGTCAACCGGTCGACCTGGCGACGCAGCTGGTCGATCTCTTCGGGTGAGGAGTCGATCTCCATCCGCAGTCGGGAGGCGGCCTCGTCCACCAGGTCGATGGCCTTGTCAGGAAGCTGTCGGTTGGATATATAGCGATTCGACAGGCTGGCCGCTGCTACCAGGGCGCCGTCGGTGATACGCACCTTGTGGTGGGCCTCATAGCGTTCGCGGAGGCCACGCAGAATCGCGACGGTGTCCTCGACGCTCGGCTCGCCGACGTAGACCTGCTGGAAACGGCGCTCCAGAGCCGGGTCCTTCTCGATGTGCTCGCGGTACTCGTCCAGCGTGGTCGCGCCGATCATGCGCAGCTCGCCGCGGGCCAGCATCGGCTTGAGCATATTGGACGCGTCCATGGCTCCCTCGGACGCTCCTGCACCCACGACGGTGTGCAACTCGTCGATGAACGTGATGATCTGGCCTTCGGCTTCCTTGATCTCGTTGAGGACGGCCTTCAGCCGCTCCTCGAACTCACCGCGATACTTGGCACCGGCGACCATCGAGGCCAGGTCGAGCGAGACCACCCGGCGCCCCTTCAACGAGTCGGGCACGTCGCCGGCCACCACGCGCTGGGCGAGACCCTCAACGACGGCGGTCTTGCCGACACCTGGCTCGCCGATCAGCACCGGGTTGTTCTTGGTGCGCCTGCTCAGCACCTGGACGACGCGACGGATCTCGGCGTCTCGTCCGATAACCGGGTCGAGTTTGCCCTCGCGGGCCCGAGCGGTCAGGTCGACCGAGTACTTGTCGAGCGCCGATTCGCCACCCTCGGATTCGGCGCTGGTGACGCGCTTGGTGCCGCGGTCATCGTTGAAGGTCTTGGTCAGCTTGTCGGCCGTCGCGCCCGCCCTGGTGAGGACCTGGGCGGCCTCCGACTGCACACTGGCAAGCGCGATCAGCAGGTGTTCGGTGGCGACGAACTGGTCGCCCATTTGATTGGCGCGGGTCTCGGCGTCCGCAAGCACGCGGGCGAAGGCCCCCGAGAGTTGCGGCTGGGTCACCGACGCCCCGGAGGTGGCAGGCAGGTGCTTGATCGCAGCCTCGGCCTGCTGGTCGATCTGACCGGCGTCCACGCCGATCTTCGCCAGTAGGGGGTTCACGGAATTGTCGGGCACCATCAGCAGGGCATGCAGCAGATGCGCCGGCTCCGCACTGGGATTGCCGTTCGTCAATGCAAGTCGCAACGCGGTGGAAACCGCGTCGCGGCTCATGGTGGTCAGTTTTTCAGTGTCCATCAGGTCTCCGCGTAGTAGGGGTCTGTCAAAGTTGAGTCTATGTCACTCAACTCTTGTCGGGGGCAGGCTATTCCGTACTTCCAGGGTTCTTCGGGGGCGCGGGATCGGTGGGGCGCGGGATTTCGTGGCGCTCGATCGTCCGATGGGTCGCATCGGCTACCGAAATGCACGGCCACCGTCCACCAGCTACCGCGAATCGCAGAAACTAGCGGCAATTCGCTAGCCGCTGCAACTCCCGGCAGCCGCCACGAGCCAGGACCGCGCAAACCGCCAGCCGCTGC
>NZ_JAVTWX010000140.1:9813-16614 GCF_032229645.1 Brooklawnia sp. | reverse complement strand
AGCCGCCACGAGCCAGGACCGCGCAAACCGCCAGCCGCTGCAACTTCCGCCAGCCACCACGAGCCGGGACCGCGCAAACCGCCAGCCGCTGCTACTTCCGGCAGCCGCCACGAGCCAGGACCGCGCAAACCGCCAGCCGCTGCAACTTCCGCCAGCCGACGCAACGAGGGACGGACCTTTGACAGGCCCGCCCCTCGTCCTCGATCGTTAGCCGACTATCAGCGCTTGACCGCTCCATGGATGAAGGCCTCGACGGATGCCTGGCCGATCTCATCGTGACGCTGCTCCGGCGGGGACTTCATGAAGAAGCTGGACGGTGAGGTCAGCGGGCCGCCGATGCCGCGGTCGAGGCCGATCTTGGCTGCACGGATCGCATCGATCACGACGCCGGCCGAGTTCGGCGAATCCCAGACCTCCAGCTTGTACTCCAGGCTGACCGGTGCGCCACCGAAGTTGCGTCCCTCCAACCGGACGAATGCCCACTTGCGATCGTCCAGCCAATCGACGTAGTCGGACGGGCCGACATGGATGTCCTTGTCCTCGAAGTGATGCTCGACATTGCTCGTGACGGCCTGCGTCTTCGAGATCTTCTTCGAGATCAGACGCGAGCGCTCAAGCATGTTCTTGAAGTCCATGTTGCCGCCGACGTTCAGCTGATAGGTGCGGTCGATCGTGATACCGCGGTCCTCGAAGAGCTTGGCCAGCACGCGATGGGTGATGGTGGCGCCGATCTGGCTCTTGATGTCGTCGCCCACGATCGGCACTCCGGCCTCGGTGAACTTCGCCGCCCATTCCGGATCGGACGCGATGAAGACCGGCAGGCAGTTCACGAAGGCAACGCCCGCATCGATCGCGCACTGCGCGTAGTACTTGTCGGCCTCCTCCGAACCCACCGGTAGGTAGCTGACCAGTACGTCGACCTTGGCGTCCTTGATTGCCGCGACGATGTCGACCGGCTCCTCGTCCGACTCGGTGATCGTCTCGCGATAGTACTTGCCGAGGCTGTCGAGAGTGACGCCACGCTGCACCTTGACACCGATGGGAGACACATCGCACAGCTTGATCGTGCAGTTCTCACTCGCATTGATCGCGTCGGCGATGTCGAGACCGACCTTCCGCGCATCGACATCGAAAGCAGCAACGAATTCGAGATCGCTGACGTGGTAATCCCCGAACTGCACATGCATCAAGCCGGGCACATCGTCGCCGGGCTTCGCGTCTTGGTAATAGGTGACGCCTTGCACCAGGGACGATGCACAGTTGCCCACCCCAATGATCCCGACACGGATCGTACTCATCTATTCTCCTTGTTGAATTGACGATTCCTCGGCGGCGATCATCGAATCGAGCCAGGCCAGTTCGCCTGCCGCGACATCGCGGGAATGCCGGACGAGTTCTTTCGAGTAATGGTCCAGTCCCGACAACGACCAAGAGTCGATCATGACGAGCCGGGCCCCGGCGATCTCACGCCGCCCACGCAGGATGCGCAGCCGGTTGTGAGTATCGGTCATCCCCAGCAGACTGAATTGGACGCCGAAGTCGTCCGTCAAGGCGCTGGGATCTGCGGTGGTCAATTGCTCAGCGAGGTACTCCTCCCCGCTGGGCGTGAGGTGATAGATGCGGCGCGAGCGACTGCCGACCAGCAGCGGGCGCTCCGTCCCGCAATCGCAGATGAGCCCTCGCTCCAGCAGCCGGCGAAAAGCCGGATACAGCGATCCGAAGGACACCTTGTGCAGGTGGCCGACCACCATGTTGACGTGCTTGCGCACCTCATAGCCATAGGACGGGCCTTGCGAGAGTCGGCCAAGGATCGCGAGATCCAGGGCCGGTTGACGCAGGGCCATCTGCACTCCTTACCTTCGATTTGCCTTCGATGCGCGGTCATCTGACCTAAGGACGCGACAGCCGCGCTCTTGACGAGCCGCTCTTGTATCGACTCGATATATCGAGATGCTACATCGCGGGCGATGGTGCTGCCAACGTCCGGCGTGCTGCACCGGCGCCTGATGAGCGTGGACGCAGGGTCAATCGCGCGCTTGCCGCCCTAAGCTACAGCCCGTGGGTTTGCTCAAGAAGACACGTCCGCTGCGCCGCAGCGACCTGACCGTCAGCGGGTTGGCCGCGATCATCGGATCGCGCTGGCAGATCGCCGCGGCCAGGACGCGGGAACTGGCTGCGGTGACGGTCCCCGAGGCCACCGGCGGGTGGAGCGCCTACGCTGCGTCCTACTCCCCCAGCCTGCTGGCGCGGCCCTGGTACTGGCAGGGACTCATCGCCGGGCTGAGCGCGATGTTCGGCTATCAGGGCGGACTGTGGACCAGCTGGGCGGTCGGCGCGACAGCCGACAAGTTGGGTGTCAAGATCAAACTGAAGCCGGGCATCCGTCAAGGCGGCACAATCGCCGGCGCGACGATCCTGGCGGCGGCAGCGATCGCGATTCCACTGCGCTCGGTCCGCTGGCATCAGCGCACGGCGGCCTACTCCGGAGTCAACGGTCCGAATGCGTTCTGGGCGGTTGCCTCGGCCGCCGCCGCGGCCGCGACCTTCACCGCTCTGCTCGCGCAGTGGCGCGCCACGGTCTGGTCGATCAACTTTATTTCGAGTCATCTGCACAATCGTCTGGCCTGGCAGGCGCTGAGCCGACTGATCTCCACCCTGGTGGTTACCGGCACGATCCTGGTGATCTTCGATCAGGTCATCATGCGCTCGGTCGTCGGGGTCGCCACTACCGCGTCCGCCCGGGTCGATCTACGTATCCCGAACGGCGTCCATCAACCGGCCACTCCGCTGCATTCGGGAAGCCCAACATCGCTGGAGAGCTGGGATTCGCTGGGCCTGCAAGGCAAGCGCTTCACCTGCGCCGGACCCAGCGCCGAGCGGATCGCCGAGGTGATGGGATCACCCGCCGGCCATCCGATCCGGGCTTATGCGTCCATGAACGGCAGGTCGACCGAAGAGGTCGTCGACGCGGTGCTCGCCGAACTTGATGCCATGAATGCCTGGACGCGCAAGGCGATCCTGATCGTGACCACCACCGGACGCGGCAACGTCAACGAGTGGAGCACCTCGTCATTCGAGTTCCTGACGCACGGCGATTGCGCCACCGCTGCCATGCAGTATTCGGGCTTGCCATCGGCGGTCACGATGCTGAGCAGCAAGCAGATCCCGGTGCATGCCTCCCGGATGCTCTTCGGAGCCATCGAGGAGCGGGTCGCCGCGTTGCCGTTCGATCGGCGGCCGCAGCTCTACGTCGCGGGCGAGTCACTGGGAGCGTTCGGCTCGAACGGCATCTTCTCCAGCCCCGAAGACATGCTCTCGCGCGCCTGCGGCGGCGTCTGGACGGGCTGCCCCACCTTCGCACCCAACCAGACCGAGTGGACGCGCCGGCGCAGCTCGGGATCGACCGTCGTCCGCCCGATCGTCGACCGGGGACGCCACGTCCGATTCGCCTGCCGACCCGACGACTTGCTGGTCGATGGCCAGGGCGAGCCACTGACGAGATGGACGGCTCCGCGTTTCTGCTACCTGCAGAACGATACCGATCCGGTGGTCTGGTGGGGCACCCACCTGCTGTGGAAGAAGCCCGAGTGGCTCGATGAGATGCGCGGCACCAAGACCCCGATGTCTGCGATGACGTGGTGGCCGTTCATCACCTTCTGGCAGATCGCCGCGGACATGCCCGTCTGCCGCGATGTCGGGCCGGGCTACGGCCACAAGTATCATGCCGCGCAGTGCGTGCCGGCGTGGGCAGGTGTGCTGGGACTGGATCCCGCGGCCGACTGGTCTCGGCTGATCGACGCGCTCAACATCGATGTCCCCCCGGTGAATCCCTGATACCAGCCCAGAGCGCTCGATACACGGCCCCGCGTCCACGATCGAGCCGCTGCCTGAAGGTAGCGTGAAAGCTGCACACGCAGAAGGGATCCCCCATGTCGAACACCCGCGCGGCCGCCGGCACCGCGAGCCAAGCCGCACTCTTGTTGATCGCCCGACTGATATTCGCCGCGATTCTGGTGGCGCGCGCCTGGTCGCGTTGGCAGATCGAAGGCATCGACGCCCAGGTCAGCCGTCTCGCCCAAGCGAACCTCCCTGCACCTGAGATCCTCGCGTGGGGCACCATCGCCCTGGAGGGGATCGGCGGCGTACTGCTCGCCTTCGGCCTGTTGACCAGGCTCATCGCCACCTTGATCGCGACCCAGAACATCTTGATCATCGTCTTCCTGCGCTGGACCGCAGGCCCATTCATGAATGCCGGAGGGTTCGAATACAACGCTGCGCTGGCCTGCCTCGGTATCGTCTTCCTCGCTACCGGTGCGAGCTATACCGGGCTCGACAGCCTCTTCTTCCGCCGTAGGAAGACCAGCAACGAGAGCACCGATCTCTACCAGCCCAAGCTGGGGTCGACCCAGTACTGATACGCAGCAGCATTGACCCCGCGCCCGAACACATAGCAGACGCACAGGTTATCCATACCCAAACCTGTGGAATGACTGTCATTGTGCTGTTATGGCGATTGACGATACCGAGCGGCTCACCCGCCCCGATGGAACTCCACTGCGCGTACTGGCAGTGGACGACGAACCCAGCCTGACCGAGCTTCTGGGCATGGCGCTGCGCTACGAAGGCTGGACCGCCAAGACAGCCGCCAGCGGAGCCGACGCCGTCCGAGTCGCTCGCGAGTTCAAGCCGGACGCGATCGTGCTCGACATGATGCTGCCCGACTTCGACGGGCTCGAAGTGATGCGGCGGGTCCGCGCCGGCCAGCCCAACGTACCGGTCATCTTCCTGACCGCCAAGGACGCAGTCGCCGACCGGGTCGCCGGGCTGACCGCCGGCGGTGACGACTACGTCACCAAGCCGTTCAGCCTCGAAGAATTGATCGCCCGGCTGCGGGCCCTGATGCGGCGCAGCGGGGCGGCGTCCAAGCGTGGCGATGCCCAACTGCTCGTCGGCGACCTGATGATGGACGAGGACACCCACGAGGTCTTCCGCGGTGGCGATCCGATCCATTTGACCGCCACCGAGTTCGAGTTGCTGCGGTTCATGATGCGAAACCCGCGCCGGGTGCTCTCGAAGGCACAGATCCTCGACCGGGTCTGGAACTACGACTTCGGCGGCCAGGCCAACGTGGTCGAGTTGTACATCAGCTACCTGCGTAAGAAGATCGATGCAGGGCGGGAGCCCATGATCCACACCATGCGAGGAGCTGGGTATGTCCTCAAGCCGACGGGCTAAGCCGACACTCAAGCGACAACTCGTCATCCGGATCACGCTGATCGTCACCGTGGTCGCAGTCCTGCTGGCCGTCGTCTCGACGCTCCTGGTCTCCTGGGTACTTACCGCCAAACTGGACCAGCAACTGCTTTACGCGATCAATGCCAGCGAGAGCCGACCGCAGGGCCCCAATCCGCAGAATGACGATCAGAACGACGACCAACCGCTCGACGGCACCGGATTGCGGCTGGGCGGCCTGCCGGTCGGCAGTGTCTCGCTGTCGATCTCGTCGTCCGGCATCGTGCACAGCTCGATCATCTGGGAGTACGGCAGCCAGATTCCCGACAACGATCAGCTGGCGACGCTGCTGAACCTACCGCGTGACGGCGAAGTCCGATCGGTGAAGATCACCGATCTCGGAAACTATCGCGCAGTCGCGGTGACTACAGGGAATACCAGCGGAACGACGACCATGGCGGTGGCGTCGCCGACCGCCGCGAATGACGCCATCGTCGTCGCCATGATGTGGATCGAGTTCGGCCTGATTCTCATCGCCACCATCTCCGCGGCGGGCATCTCGACCGTGGTGGTGCGCAACTCGCTGCGTCCGCTCACCCGGCTTGCCGACACCGCTACCCAGGTCGCCGCGCTGCCTTTGGAGTCCGGCGAGGTCGCCATCGACGTCCGGGTGCCGAGCACGCAGGTCGCTGATCAGAGCGAGATCGGACGAGTGAGCGCCGCCTTCAACTCAATGCTGGACAATGTCGAGACCTCGCTACAGGCCAGGCAGGCTTCCGAGACCAAGGTCCGTCAATTCGTCGCGGACGCCAGCCACGAACTGCGCAATCCACTCGCGTCGATTCGTGGCTACGCGGAGCTGACCCGGCACGGACGCGAAGAGCTACCGCCGGATACCGTCTTCGCGCTGGGACGCATCGAATCGGAGTCGCAGCGGATGAGCCGGCTGGTGGAGCAGATGCTGTTGCTGGCCCGCCTCGACAATGACCAGACCACAGCGCGCGGCGAGGTCGATCTCGCCGAAGTGACCCTGAACGCCGTCAGCGATGCGCGGGCCGCGGGCCCCGACCACCGGTGGCTGGTGCAGGTGCCCGATGATCCGGTGATCATCATCGCAGACGCGGGACAGATGCAGCAGGTGCTGGTCAATCTGCTCGGCAACGCCCGCAAACACACTCCCGCCGGCACGACTGTGTCGGCCTCGGTGACCACCCGCCGGGGATGGGCACGTATCGAAGTCGCCGACAACGGACCGGGAATTCCATCGGCGCTCACCGGGCAGATCTTCGAGCGCTTCACCAAGGCGGACGCGGCCCGCGCCCACAGCGCCGAGGGTTCTACCGGCCTGGGGCTGGCGATCGTGGCCGCAGTGACCACCTCCCACGGCGGACGGGTGGACGTCGATTCCCGGCTGGCCACCGAGACGGAGCCTGGTTATGCGCGGTTTGTCGTCCATCTGCCGCTGGCGCAGTGATCGGGTCCCTCTCCCAACCGCATCGTGTCGGGACAGGGCCCAACACGGGCGCTCCCGCTACTCGATCCGCAATCTGGAGGGACCAGGCCGGCGCG
>NZ_JAVTWX010000140.1:0-9713 GCF_032229645.1 Brooklawnia sp. | reverse complement strand
GGGCCGCGGTTGCCAGCAGCTCGTACTCAGTCGTCGAAACCGCGGGCGACCAGAGCGTCGCCCAGGGCGTCCGCATCGCGTAGCGCACGCACCAGCAGCGGCACTGCGAAGGCCCGGAAGCTGCGAGTGGCGGTACGCGCGATCTGCGCCTCACGCACCTCGCGAGCCAATCCGGCGACCACCGGCACGCAGCGGATGCCCAGCATCAATGTCAGCCCGACACGCTCGGGATCGACCCCGAACCTGCGCAGCGGCCCGACCGCCCGCACCACGACGTCGATCAGGGCGCTCATCGGGGTCGTCAAGGTGACCAGCCCGGCCGCCGCGACCAGCGCGGCGATCATGCCGGGGATGGCTATCGCATGCTGCCAGTCGAACGACCACCAGTTCATTGCCGCGATGAAAACCAGCAGCCAGATCATCGGACGCAGCTGTTTGAGCATCAACCCGAGCGGGAACCCCGCCACCAGATAGCCGGCCAGCACCAGCGCCAGAGCTGCCAGTACCAGCCACCAGCGCGATTGCAGCCAAATGGACGCAGCACCCAGCACCACCAAGGCGCACAGCTTTGCTACGGCGGGCGCCCGGTGCAGCAACGAGGATCCCTGCCGGTAGAGGCCCAGCGTGTTGATGCCGATCGCCATCAGGCTTCCATCAGCTCGCGGTAGTACGCCAACGCCTCGGGGGGTGGGGCGTCGGCGACCAATCGTCCCGAGTCGAAGACCAACACCCGATCGAAGTCGTCCAGTAGGTAGAGATGATGGGTGGCCAAGACCACCGTCTGCGACAGCTCACTGATGACCCGCCCGATCATCCGGGCGTTGCGCAGGTCGAGCAGGGTGGTCGGTTCGTCCATGATGATCAGCTGCGGCGAGGTGATCAGCACCGATGCCAGTGCGAGCAGCTGCTTCTGTCCGCCAGAGAGCAGGTGCGCCGGATGGTCCCGGTGACCGGCCAGCCCGAAGCGGTCCAGCATCTCGTCCACCCGGGCAGCGATCTCCTGCTTGCTGAGCCCCGACTTGCGCAGCCCGAAGGCGACATCCTCAGCCACCGTTGGCATGATGATCTGGGTGTCAGGGTCGGTGAACAAGAATCCGGCGAGCTTACGCACCTTTGCCGCAGCCGAAGCGGTATCCAGCCCGTTCACCCGGACCGCACCCTGGCTGGGGATCAGCAGCGCATTGAGCATCCGGACGAAGGTCGACTTGCCTGATCCGTTGTGGCCGATGACCCCGATCCTGCTTTCGGTCAGCTCGGTGCTGACGTCGTCGAGCACCTGTCTGGCCAGCGGGCCTTGCCCGTAGCGGTGACCGACGTGATCGACCTCGATACGTACCACGCCAATTCAGCGTACGCGGTCGGCGACGGACGCGGCGCCCGCCTCGGCCTGGTCGTGTACCGAGGCCTCACCCTGGCCAGCGGCTTCGCCCCGCCCGCGCCAGGGCAGCAGCCCCGGATAGGCGGTGTGCACACCCTTGGCGATGAGCACCGCGATCACGGCCTTGGCCAGATCGCCGGGCAAATACACCACCTGGGCGAGCAAGGCCTGCGAGAGGCTCAGGTGACCGGCGACCATCATGCCGGAGATCCCGAAGAGGTACATCAGCAGCAGGCCGCCGAGCAGAGTGATGATCAGGCCCTTCCAGATCGAGTAGGGCGCGCCGACCCGGTAGGTGGCCCAGCCCATCACGAAGGCACAGACGACGAAGCCCACCAGGAAGCCGACGGTCGGGCTGAAAAAGACGCCGATGCCGCCGCGTCCGCCCGAAAGCAGCGGCAGGCCAAGGGCGACCATCGCCATGAACAGGAGTATGGATCCTCCGCCACGACGGCCGCCCAGGATGGCGCCGGCCAGCATCGGGCCGAGCGACTGAGCGGTGATCGGCGCGGGCGAGATCGGCAGGTAGATCGGTGGGATGAGCCCGAGTGCAGCAGTGACACCCGCGAAGACTGCGATCAGTGCGATATCGCGGGCGGGATGCGACGGCTGTGTGCTCATGCGCGACGGCCTTTCAGAGTTTTCAGGAGGAGAGACACGAACACCTTAACACTGTTCAGGCAATCGTCCTTAACGGGGTTCAATTACACAAGCCGGTCGTCACGCAAAGACGCTTATACCACTTGACTATCAACCGAACGACGGGGGGTCGGGACAAAAGTTGCAAATGCTAGCTGACCTGGGTGTAAGTTCGCGCTATGGACGCACAGGTACTCGCGCGTTGGCAGTTCGGCATCACAACTGTCTACCACTTCTTTTTCGTTCCGATGACCATCGGTACCAGCTGGATGGTTGCAGTGCTGCAAACCCGCTGGCTACGCAGCGGGGACGATCAGTGGCTGCGCCTCACCAAGTTTTTCTCCAAGCTCTTCCTCATCAACTTCACTGCCGGCGTGGTCACCGGCATCGTGCAGGAATTCCAGTTCGGCATGAACTGGTCGGAATACTCCCGCTTCGTCGGCGATATCTTCGGCGCGCCGCTGGCGCTCGAAGCCCTGGTCGCCTTCTTCCTCGAGTCGACCTTCATCGGCCTGTGGATCTTCGGCTGGGACAAGTTGCCACGCGGTCTGCACAACATGTGCATGTACCTCGTGGCCCTCGGTAGCACCATCTCGGCGATCTTCATCCTGGCCGCGAACTGCTTCATGCAGAACCCGGTCGGCGCCGTCTATGAGAACGGACGCGCCGAACTCGCCGACTTCAGTGCCTTGTTCACCAACCCCTTCTTCTTGGTCACCTTCCCGCACCAGATCGCCGCTTCTTTGATGGTGGGTGGCGCGCTGCTCGCGGGCGTGGGCGCCTGGAAGCTCGCGAAGGTCCACAAGGAGAACCCCCAAGGCCATCCCGACGAGGATGCCTGGCGCAAGTCATCGCGGATGGGCGCCTGGGTGATGATCGTCGCCTGCCTCGCGGTCTTCGCCTCTGGTCACGCACAGGGCCAGGTCGAAGCAAAGTTCCAGCCGATGAAGCTGGCCGCGTCCGAGGGACTGCTCGACACTTCCGCGCCGGCAGATTTCGCCATCGTGGGTATCTACACCCAAGAACGCGGATCCGACGGCATCACGAAGGTGACCAAGGTGTGGAGCTTCGAAGTGCCCTACGTCTTGAGCATCTTGGCCTTCAACGATCCGAATGCCGAAGTCATGGGCATCAACGACCTGACCGAACAGTTCCTGGCCGACGGCTATCGCAACATCGAGGGCGGCCGTACGCCGCTGCAGGAGCAGTTCTCCAGTCAATTGGCAGAGCTCAGCGTCGACCCGGTGCCCAATGTGATGATCTCGTTCTACAGCTTCCGGATGATGATCGGCTTGGGCTCGCTCGGTTTGCTGATCGGCCTGGCGATCTTGTGGTTCACTCGTAAGGGCCACTATCCCCCGGTCGATAAGAACTGGCAGTTCCAGACCTGGAAGTACGTGATGGGTGCCCTGCCGTTCATGCCACTATTCGCCAACTCCTTCGGTTGGATCTTGACCGAGATGGGCCGCCAGCCGTGGATCGTCTACGGCGTGCTGCCCACCTGGACGGCCAATTCGCCCAACGTCAGCGCAGGCGAGATCATCTTCAGCATGAGCGCGTTTACTCTGGTCTACGGCATCATCGCCGTGCTGGTACTGAAGCTCTTCTTCACCTACATCGCCAAGGGCCTGCCCGACGTGACCCCGCCCGAGGTGTCCACGGACGCCGACAAGCCGCTGTCGTTCGCCTACTGAGGCCAAGGAGATACTCACTATGTCGCATGACCAGCTGATTATTCTGTGGTTCCTCCTGGTGGGAGTGCTGTGGATCGGCTTCTTCTTCCTCGAGGGATTCGACTTCGGTGTCGCGATGCTCTACCCGGTCATCGGTAAGGACCCGACCGAGCGCCGCGTCATGATCAACACGATCGGCCCGACCTGGGACGGCAACGAGGTCTGGCTACTGACCGCCGGCGGTGCGATGTTCGCGGCCTTCCCCGGGTGGTATTCGACACTGTTCAGCGGCCTCTATGTGCCGCTGCTGCTCGTCCTGCTCGGGCTGATCATCCGCGGGGTGTCGTTCGAGTACCGCGCCTTGATGCCGGACGATAACTGGCGCGACACCTTCGACTGGTGCGCGACGATCGGTTCACTGATCGTGTCCCTGGTCTTCGGGGTCGGCTTCGCGAATATGTGGAAGGGTATGCCGGTCGACGGTCAGCCGCCGCACATGAGCGGATTCTGGAACCTGTTCACGCCGTTCACTTTGCTCGGTGGCGTGGCTCTCGTGGTGATCTTCATGGTCCACGGCGCGGTCTTCCTGTCGCTCAAGGCCTCCGGCTCGGTGCATGACAAGGCGCATGGCGTGATCAAGCTGCTCGGCCCGGTCGCCGTGGCGTTGCTGGCCGCGTTCGTCGTCATCGGCAACATCGCCTACCCGGCAACCAACAACCCGCACCTGGGATCCGGCGCGTCGGCAGCGATGTGGGTGGTCGGCCTGGTGTCGGTCGCGGCACTGGCCTTCGGGGTCCTCATGCACACCGAGAAGGGCGTCCAGAAGCGCGAGAACCTGGCGTTCTTCGGGACGGGCCTGGCGATCGCGACGCTGTTCGTGACGATCTTCATCAAGATCTTCGGGACGCTGGGGTTCGTGCCAACACCCGGCACCGAGTTCGACATGTGGATCGCCGCGAGTTCCGCGGTCACGCTGAACCTGATGAGCAAGGCCGCGCTGGTCGGCGTGCCACTGGTACTCGCCTACACCATCTGGAGCTACCGAGTCTTCCGCCGCCGGTTGTCGGTGGATCACATGCCGCCCGAGTCGAGTTCGGCAGCGACGGCCGGCGTCGAGATCGCGAACGGCTGACCTTGGCGCCACCGCTCGATCCACGGCTTCTCAAGCGCGCGACGGCGACCAGGGCTTTCCTGGTCGCCGTCGCGTTGACAGGTATCGCCAACGCCGGCTGCATCATCGTCCAGGCCTGGCTGATCGCTCACGCGGTCTCCGGAGTGTTCGGCAGCCGATCGACCGTGTTTGCGGGGCCGTTGCCATCGCTTGGCGCCTATATCGGTGTGCTGGGGGCGGTCTTCACCGTCCGTGCCGGCCTCAGCTGGTTGAGTTCGTGGCTGGCGCACCGGGCATCCGCATCCGTCAAGTCGCAGCTGCGTACCGACCTGATGACGGCGCGGCTGGCCAACCCGCGGGATGCCTCGACCACATCGAGCACGCTGATCTACCTCGCCACCCAGGGCCTGGATGCTCTGGACGGCTACTTTGCGAAGTATCTTCCGCAACTGGTGATGGCTGCATTCATCCCGCTACTGATCCTGGCGGTCATCGTGGGCCAGGACACCGAGTCGGCCATCATCATTGCGATCACCTTGCCGCTGATCCCGTTGTTCATGGCGCTGATCGGCATCGCCACCCGCGAGCAGGTCGACCGGCGGCTGAAGTATCAGACCAGGCTGGCCAATCACTTCACCGATCTGGTCACCGGTCTGCCGACGCTGCAGGTCTTCGGACGCGCCCGCGGGCAGCTGACCGGTCTGAAGCATGTCGAGCAGCGCTCCCGGATCGAGACCATGAAGACGCTGCGGCTCGCGTTCCTCTCCGGTGGTGTGCTGGAACTGCTGGCCACCTTGTCCGTTGCACTGGTCGCGGTCACCGTGGGATTCCGCGTCGTCGACGGTGCGCTCGATCTCACGACCGCCCTGTTCGTCCTGGTGCTCGCGCCCGAGGCCTATCTGCCCGTGCGGATGGTCGGCGTCCACTTCCATGACTCGGCCGATGGCGCCGCAGCTGCCGATTCGGTCTTCCGCGTCATCGAGGCAGTCGAGGCCCCGCCGGCGGCGCCACTTGCGCCTCCCGCATTGATGACCTCCGAGATCGTCTTCGACCACGTCTGCGTGCACTATCCGGGCGCCGATCGGCCGTCCCTGGAGGACCTGAGTTTCACGATGCGCCCCGGCGATGTGCTGGCGCTGACCGGACCCTCGGGCGGCGGCAAGTCGACCGCGCTGAACGTGCTGATGGGCTTCGTCCAGCCGACCAGCGGGTCCGTTCGGGTCGGGGGCATCGACCTGCGCGATCTCGATCTCGCCGCGTGGCGACGCCAGATCGCCTGGGTCGATCAGAACCCGGGGATGCTGCGCGGAACCATCGGATCGAATGTTGCCATCGGCTATCCGCAGGCCGCGCAAAGCCAGCTGCGCGAGGTACTTGACCGCGCCGGCGGCCAAGATCTGGCATTGGATCGTCCGCTCGCCGATGACGGTGAGGGCCTGTCCGCCGGAGAACGCCGGCGAGTCGCGCTCGCCCGCGCGCTGCTGCGCATCGAGTTGGACGAAGCCGGGTTACTCGTCCTGGACGAGCCGACGGCAGGACTCGATCAGGCGACCGAGGCCCAGGCCGTTGCCGCGGTACGCGGGACCGGAGTGGGAGCGATCGTGATCAGCCACCGGGAGGCGCTGCTGAGGCTGGCCGACGAAATGGTAGCGGTTGGCGCCCATCGTGGCCTTGAAAGCAGCACTGTGAGCAGCCATCAGGAGGCCGGCAATGGCCACCGGGAGTGACATCCGCACGCTGGTCAGCCGCCTGATCGCCCGCGAACCGCGGGGGCGCTGGCGGTTGGTGGTATCGATCCTGCTGGCGATCTTCGCGAGCGGTTGCGCCGTGGCTCTGATGGGCGTCTCGGGCTGGATGCTGAGCCGGGCCGCCGAGCATCCTCCGGTGTTGTATCTGCTGGCCGCTTCGGTCGGGGTCCGTTTCTTCGGGATCGGGCGTGGGGTCGGTCGCTATTTCGAGCGGCTGACCGGTCACGATCTGGCGCTGCGGATGCAGAGCGGACTGCGCGAACTCACCTTCACCTCGCTGAGCCGCACCACTTTGCTGGGCCGCCGCTACGGTGACCTGCTGGTGCGCGTCACCGCCGACGTCGAGGGCATCGTCGATCTGGTGGTTCGGGTGATCATGCCGTTCAGTTCGGCGGTCGTGGTCTTCCTGGGCACGAGTGCGATCCTGACGATCTTCAACCCGTTGGACGCCGTGGTGCTGCTCGCGATCTCCATCGTCGCCGGCGTCGTCGTCCCGTGGCTTGCCTCTCGCTGGTCACGGCAGGCGGATGAACAGGCCGTGCCCGCCCGCGGCGAACTCGGCGACAAGGTGCGCGAGATCTCACTCGGTGCCGCCGACATGGTCGCCTACGGTCTGGTCGATCGCGAGCTGGCGGCGCTAGCGGCCATCGACGGCGAACTGCGCACCAGCGAACGCGAAGGCGCCTGGACGCGCGGAGTCGCGGAGGCCGCCCAGATGCTGTCGACAGGGTTGGCTGTGGTCGCGGGACTGGCGATCGGCGGGGCCGCGGTCGCGAACGGCACGATGCTCGGTCGCGATCTGGCGATCCTGGTGCTGGTTCCGCTGGCCCTGCACGAGGTCTACTCGGACTTCACCAAGTCGGCCCAGACGTTGACCCGGTCACGCGCCGCCCTGACCCGGGTGCTCGATGTGCTGCGGGCCGAACCAGTCGGATCCGGTGATCGGGTGGCCGACCCGGAGTCGACAGTGACGGGGCTGCACTTGCACGATGTCGGGGTCGGCTGGCCCGATGGACCCGAGCTGCTGGCCGGTATCGACCTTGATGTGCAGCCGGGTCATTCGGTGGCGCTGACCGGACCATCGGGGCTCGGGAAGACGACATTGGCGGCCACGGTCATGGGGTTGATCCCGGCGCGCGGCGGCCAGCTGCTGGCACCGGGCCGGGTCGGCTACCTGGAGCAGAGCTCGCATATCTTCGCGACCTCGCTGGCAGAAAACGTGCGGATCGGTAACAAGGACGCGACCGATGCACAGGTCGTCTCGGCGATGAGCAAGGCCGGTCTGCAGCTGGACCCACAGCGCGAGGTCGGCGAGCAGGGCGCGACTCTGTCGGGCGGCGAGGCCCAGCGGGTGGCGCTCGCCCGGCTGCTGGCTTCGTCCGAACCCTATGGACTGGTGATTTTGGACGAGCCGACCGAACATCTCGACCGCGAGACCGCGCAGGCGCTGCTGGACGACCTGTTCACGACGCTGGCCGATACCGCACTGCTGGTGATCACCCATGACGAAGATCTGATGGCCCGCTGTGACCGGGTGGTCGACCTGAGTCGGTGGGCCTGCGGCGGCACGCTGCGCTGACGCGCATTTCCGCCTGGCTTTGTATTCCCGTGGTCCGGATCTGAGGCGGAGTCGATCCGCCAAATGAACGCGATCCAGTTACTCGTCACTCGGTGCCTCGGCGTGGCCTCTGGAAAGTAGCGAGATCGTCCCCAAGGCGACCAGCATGGAGCCAGTGATCTCCATGGCGTAGAGCATAAGAGAAAGAAGTAGTCCTGGCCATGCTTGTTGCGATGATTCTTCGGCGTCTAGGACGATGAGCTGACCGATCAGACTCAGCGTGATTGAGACAGCTATTAGACCGAGCCCAAGGACCAATGATGTTCTTCCGCTCAGTGGTCTATTCGCACTCTCTTGTGCCGGCACCGGTTGTCCTATGACCGCGCACGCAAGCAGCACTCCCGCCGCAATTACGCACACGACTCGCACATCGGATAGTAACGTGACAACCACGCTTGAGATTCTGAACGTCAATTCGGCACGTAAGAAGACATCGATTCCAAAAGCAATCAGGAAGGATGTTGCGGAGCACAACGCCATCATTTGTTTCGACATGCTGTTTCCCGTCCGGCGTTCGAGTGGCGGCTGAGGCATCTCTTAGGAGTGTATCCCTGCCGCCACGAGAGCCCGCTCTACGCTACGAACGCGCCAGCCCAACCGATGTAGGAGGGGTTACTTATGATTGCGGCCGGAGTGGAAGCCACCGGACCCCAACTCAGCGTAATGCTTCTGTCATAGCATCCTGCACCGGTCCATCGCTCCTGCCAGGTATTATCGAAACGCCACGCGTAGTGACGCGCATTCCAGCAAGAGGTACCACTGGAATTCGGATCGGTTGTTCGAGTGTAAGTGATAGTCGCACCACCATCCGTGCCGATGTATCCGCACGGAGAATTGTAGCGAAGGCCCGAACTGTAGGCGGGAGCCACAGCATTCCAGCGACATTGGACCGACCGTTGAACCTTGTCAGCAGCTTGATCTTCGAACACCTCGCCATCTGTCGTCAGCCAGATTGTGTCTGCTGGAACACTGGGATCGACCCAAATGTCTGAGCGATTTGGATCGATATCGGCAGACCATCGACCACTTCCTGAGAAACATCAGGGTTTGCCCTGCCGATCGCCGTGTCCATGCGATTGGCCGCTTGCACGACATCATCGGGCGAAGCAAATGCTGCTGGCGCCTGAATAAGTCCCAATACCAGAGCGACGGGGGCGATGAGAACAATCAATCTACGATTCTTCATTGTTGTACCTTCTTTTTGGGGTAACCGAAGGGGGGTATCTCCCAATTAGCACTGCAACGTGCTTATCAGGAGTGATCTGATCACTGACATAGCGGTCGAGCGCTCGCAAGCAAACCGGGAATAATATAGGACGTATTTTCGATGAGCTGCCCAACCCGATCAGATCCAACGCCTGGCGGATCACTTGGAGGCGGTCGGAGGCGTGTTCGATCCGGCGTTACCGGGCCGCATGATCACCAGCGCTTCACCCGTGTCCTGGGCGTCGTGGTCGCAGAAGGTGTACAACGGGTGGAACCTCGTCCAGGCTGCGTCAGGCGGTCGATTCTGCGGGCGGGGTGTGGCAATGGGCTTACGACGCGA
>NZ_JAVTWX010000139.1:0-4372 GCF_032229645.1 Brooklawnia sp. | reverse complement strand
CCACGGCCGTGATCATGTAGGCCGCGAAGTAGATGACCTTCTCGAGGTCCTTCGGGGCGATGTCCAGCAGGTAGCCCAGCCGGCTCGGCACACCCTTGAAGTACCAGATGTGGGTCACCGGCGCGGCGAGTTCGATGTGGCCCATCCGCTCGCGGCGCACATTGCTGCGGGTCACCTCGACGCCACAACGCTCGCAGACGATGCCCTTGAAACGAACGCGCTTGTACTTGCCGCAGTAGCATTCCCAGTCGCGGGTCGGCCCGAAGATCTTCTCGCAGAAGAGCCCATCGCGCTCGGGCTTCAGCGTGCGGTAGTTGATGGTCTCCGGCTTCTTGACCTCGCCGAAGCTCCACTCACGAATCTCATCCGCAGTCGCCAGCCCGATGCGCAGCTGGTCATAGGTATTGGCATCCAGCACTTGTATGTCTCCCGATGTATGGGTCGTTGGTCGTAGCGTTTGAGAGTTGGCGGATCAGACTTCGTCTGCGATGGCGAACGAGTCAGCGCCCGGACGCCTCGACAAGTCGATACCCAGATCCTCCTGCGTGCGGTAGTCGTCCTCGCTGTCACGCAACTCGACGACTGCGCCATCGCTGCTGAGTACCTCGACGTTCAGGCACAAGGACTTCATCTCCTTGACGAGCACCTTGAACGATTCGGGGATGCCAGGCTCGGGAATGTTCTCCCCCTTGACGATCGCCTCGTAGACCTTGACGCGGCCCGGCACGTCATCGGACTTGATGGTGAGCATTTCTTGCAGTGCCCAGGCGGCGCCGTATGCCTCCAGTGCCCACACTTCCATCTCACCGAAACGCTGGCCACCGAACTGCGCCTTGCCACCCAGCGGCTGCTGGGTGATCATCGAGTACGGGCCCGTCGAACGCGCGTGGATCTTGTCGTCGACCAAGTGGTGCAACTTCAGCATGTACATATAGCCGACGCCGACCTTCTCCGGGAACGGCTCGCCGGAGCGGCCGTCGAACAGTGTCGCCTTGCCATCGGCGTTGACCATCCGCTCGCCGTCACGGTTGGGCAGGCCGTTGGCCAGCAGGCCACCGATCTCGCCCTCGTCCGCGCCGTCGAAGACCGGGGTGGCCAGCCGCTGATTCGGCTCGACCGTGCCGAGGCCGACCTCGCGCAACCGCTCCGCCCAGTCGCCGTCCACATCGCTGATGTCCCAACCGGAGTGGGCGATCCAGCCGAGGTGGGTTTCGAGCACCTGACCCACGTTCATCCGCGAAGGCACGCCCAGCGGGTTCAAGATGATGTCGACCGGGGTGCCGTCCGGAAGGAAGGGCATGTCCTCGGCGGGCAGGATCTTCGAGATGACGCCCTTGTTGCCGTGCCGGCCTGCGAGCTTGTCGCCTTCTTGCACCTTGCGCTTCTGGGCGACGTAGACGCGCACCATCTGGTTGACGCCCGGAGGCAACTCGTCGTCCTCTTCGCGGTCGAAGACGCGGACACCGATGACGGTGCCGTTCTCGCCATGCGGCACCTTCATCGAGGTGTCACGAACCTCTCGGGCCTTCTCGCCGAAGATCGCGCGCAACAGGCGCTCTTCTGGGGTCAGTTCGGTCTCGCCCTTCGGGGTGACCTTGCCCACCAGGATGTCGCCGGTGCCGACCTCGGCGCCGATGCGGATGATGCCGCGCTCGTCGAGATTGGCGAGCATGTCATCGGACACGTTCGGGATGTCGCGAGTGATCTCCTCGGGGCCCAGCTTGGTGTCGCGGGCGTCCACCTCGTGCTCCTCGATGTGAATCGAGGTGAGGACGTCTTCGCTCACGATGCGCTGGTTGAGGATGATCGCGTCCTCGTAGTTCAGGCCCTCCCAGGGCATGAACGCGACGAGCAGGTTGCGACCCAGAGCCAGCTCCGCATTGTCGGTGCAGGGCCCGTCGGCCAGCGGAGTGCCGACATCGACACGGTCGCCGGGGCCGACCATCGGACGCTGGTTGACGCAGGTGCCGGCGTTCGAGCGGCGGAACTTCTCCAGCCGGAAGGTCTGGTAGGTCCCGTCGTCGTTGGCCACCTCGATGAGATCGGCCGAGACGCTGGTGACCACACCGGGATGCTGAGCCAACGTGACATCGCCGACGTCGACGGCCGCGCGGTATTCCATACCGGTGCCGACGTAGGGAGCTTCGCTGCGAATCAGCGGCACGGCCTGACGCTGCATGTTGGCGCCCATCAATGCACGCGACGCGTCGTCGTGCTCGAGGAACGGGATCAGCGCGGTCGCGACCGAGACCATCTGGCGCGGCGAGACATCGATGTAGCCGACCTCGCTGGCCGGCACGGTGTCGGCATCGCCATGACGAACGCGCACCAGGACGCGGTCCTCGGCGAAGCGGCCGTTCTCGTCGAGCGCGGCGTTTGCCTGCGCGATGTTATAGCGGTCTTCCTCACCCGCGGTCAGGTAATCGATCTGGTCGGTGACCCGGCCGTCGACGACCTTGCGGTACGGGGTTTCGATGAAGCCGAAGGCGTTCACGCGGGCGAACGACGCCAGCGATCCGATCAGACCGATGTTCGGGCCTTCAGGAGTCTCGATCGGGCACATGCGTCCGTAGTGCGAGGGGTGTACGTCTCGCACTTCCATGCCTGCACGGTCACGGCTCAGACCGCCAGGGCCCAGCGCCGACAGCCGACGCTTATGGGTGAGCTCGGCCAACGGGTTGTTCTGGTCCATGAATTGGCTCAGCTGCGAGGTGCCGAAGAACTCCTTCAGCGCAGCGGTCACCGGACGGATGTTGATCAGGGTCGAGGGCGTAATCGCTTCGATGTCCTGAGTGGTCATCCGGTCGCGCACGACCCGCTCCATACGACCCAGACCCGTGCGCAGCTGGTTTTGGATCAGCTCGCCGACGGTACGCAGACGACGATTGCCGAAGTGGTCGATGTCGTCCGCCTCGACGATGACGGTCTCGCCCTCGGCGCGCTCGATCTCGGCCTTGCCCTCGTGCAGAGCGCAGATGTAGTCGATGGCCGCGACGATGTCGTCGATGGTCAGCACCTGGGTGTCGAACGGCAGGTTCAAGCCCAGCTTCTGGTTGATCTTGTAACGGCCGACCTTGGCCAGGTCGTAACGCTTCGGGTTGAAGTAGTAATTGGTGAGCAACTGCTCCGCGGCATCGCGGGCCGGCGGTTCGCCCGGACGCAGCTTGCGATAGATGTCGAGCAGCGCCTCGTCCTGGGTGGTGACGTGATCCTTCTCCAGGGTCATCCGAATCGACTCGTACTGGCCGAACTGCTCGAGGATGCGATCCTCGCTCCAGCCGAGCGCCTTGAGCAGCACGGTGACATTCTGCTTGCGCTTGCGGTCGAGGCGGACGCCGACCTGATCGCGCTTGTCGATCTCGAATTCCAGCCAGGCGCCGCGCGACGGGATCACCTTGCACGTGAAGATGTCCTTGTCGGAGGTCTTGTCCGGGGTCTGCTCGAAGTAGACGCCAGGAGAGCGGACCAACTGGCTGACGACAACGCGCTCGGTGCCGCTGACGATGAAGGTGCCCTTGTCGGTCATCAGCGGGAAATCGCCGATGAAGACCGTCTGGCTCTTGATCTCGCCGGTCTCGTTGTTCATGAACTCGGCGGTCACGAAGAGCGGGGCCGCGTACGTGGTGTCGCGATCCTTGCATTCGTCGATGCTGTGCTTGGGCTCCTCGAATCGATGGTCGCGGAAGCTCAGCGACATCGTCTGGTTGAAGTCCTCAATGGGGCTGATCTCGTCAAAGATCTCCTCCAGGCCGGACCTGGTATTAACGTCAGTGCGACCCTGTTCGAGAGCCTGCTCCGTTTTCTGCTGCCAAGCCTCGCTGCCGATCAGCCAATTGAACGAGTCGATCTGCAGGTCGAGCAGATTCGGTACCTGCAACGGCTCAGCGATCTTGGCGAACGATATGCGGCCGCTGGTGGAGATGACGTTGGTGTTCTTCGACGCATTGCGCGAGGTGGCCAAGATGTGGTCCTTCCAGAACTCCCGGTGGTTCTATGCATGCTGAATGACCCATGTCAAGTTCATGGGTCACCAAACGATATGTGCAACAAAAAACTATAGCTCACGCTATATACCGGATGCAAATCTACTGGTCAACTCCGACCTGTCTGCAGGCACCGGGCCCCCATCCACCGCAAGCGTGCATCATCACACCGCCTGGCGTCAAGCGCCGATCTGGCGTGCCGCCGATTTCGGTAGCTGGCTTGCCCTTCATCAGCCGCTGGCCGCTATCCGAAGTCACAGCGACTACCGAAATGCGCCAGAGCACCCGACAGCGACTACCTCAAGTCACAGCAGCTACCCAAATGCCCGGACGTTCCAACAACAGCTGCCGAAAGTAACAACGACTAGCGAACGAGCGGTAGCCGCTGC
>NZ_JAVTWX010000138.1:0-4382 GCF_032229645.1 Brooklawnia sp. | reverse complement strand
CTACACGATGCTGCGCGGTTCCCTCCGGCGGTGCGAGCCGCGCACCTTCCGCGATCTCCACGCGGCAATGATCGCCCAGGCGAGCAGGATGCCCGTCCAATCAGCGAGCAGATCGTGCCAGTCGCCGGCGCGTCCGTCGATCCAGAACAGCTGGACGAGTTCGGAGACCGGGGCGTGAGCTGCGGGTATTGCGATGGCCAGCCAAGTCGGCCAGCCGGCCAGCAGACCCGTCAGGGCCACCAGCCCGAACGAGGTGCCGTGCACGATCTTGTCGAAACCGGGCTCACCCATCGCGGTGGGGCCCGGCAGCGGACGAAGCAGCTCCCACAGCGGAGCCAAGAAGCCCGGCCCGCCACCGACATCAGGGGTATAGAGAAGGTAGAACTGGGCGGCGACCAGCACCACCCAGACCACCATCCATCCCTTGCGCATCTCGCCCATTATCCCGCAGGGACGACAGGGGCTCGTCGGTGCCGTTTGTTTGAGCGTTGCACGCAGGCTCACGTCTGCCCTTCGCGGGGGCGATTGCAGGACGGTTAGATCCCCCGACCCCCGCCGCCGCCTCCGCCACCACCGGAGAACCCACCGCCGGACGATCCCCCGCCGAATGATGAGAACGAACTGCCCGATCCACTGCCGGAGCCCAGGCTGGGAGCCGGCGGGGTGACCGGTGCGGACTGAACCCTGGTATCGAAGTCGTAGATCGGAGGCAACCAGGTGTGGGTCCGTCTGCCTTGCCATTCGAACCAATCAGGCTGGGACTCGGCATAGTAGCGCTCGAGTACTTCCTGCCATTCGCGCTCGATCCCGAACAGCACCGCGTACGGCAGCAACCGCTCGTAGAGATCGGCGACGCCTTGCGCCACGTCCGTGGAACCGCTCGGACTCTGCGCGACGCGCAGACGATCAGCGTCGGCCAGCTGCATGTAGGCGCGCAGCCCGTTCAGGTGATCGAGCAGTTCGCTGCCGAGTTCGGTGGGCCAACTGGCCTTGTTGAGCATGCTCGTCGCCAGCACGATACCGATGAGCGCCACGAAGATGGCTACCACTCCCCCGCCGATGGCCAGCGCTCCGCCACCGGTCACAGCTATCTGCAGGCACAGCAGGACAGCGCCAAGCAGCAGCGATACGACGATCGTCCAGGTAACCCACCTCGGTGCCGTCTTCAGCAGCCCCTGCTGTTTGACGCCGGTCTTCGTCCGGGAGACCAGCGCACGCGCGGTGTCGCCGAGGTCGGTGTTCGATGAGCTGAACCACGTCGTCCGACCAGAGCGCGGATCGCTTTTGGCCTTGAGGTCTCCGAATAGTCGCCGATAGGTCCATTTCTCGTCGGGGAGCAGGGATCGCTGGTCGACGGCCTTGATACCGTACCTTTCCTTCGTGGAGTCATACATCAAGATGAGTTTGCGTCGCACCGCGAAGTCGAGCAGCGTCGCGGTCATCGTCTTGTCGGTCACGCCCAGCATCTCGGCGGCCTCGGCCATGCTGATCATCTCCGGAGGGTCATAGCGCGGGACGATCTCGACGTCGCTGCGAGATTCTCGGCGCCGGCTGATCATGGCGATGAAAAGGCCGAAGGACGCCGCCAGTCCCGCCACGCCGCCGACCACAAGGACAGGGAAGCGCTCGAGGAACGGCTTGGGGCGCTCCGCGAATGTGCCGGGGACGAAGCCCACCGCCATCGTGAGGTTCTCACCCGGCGTGAGGTCATGCTCCTCCACAGTGAGAACGTCATCATCGCGGACGATTCCTCCGGGGCATTGCTGCTTGGATCCAAGTCGACCCAGATAGCAGGTGCTCGCGCCGGTCAGCTGGTCGGCGAGTCCATCGGTCAGCGTCAACTGCGCGCTGACCTGCCCAAACGGCTGCGCCCAGCCGGTGCCGTTGGTGTCCCAGTAGAACTCGTCGGCATCGCTGTCCTCGAAGAAGCGCGTGACGTCACGCTGGGTGTACTCGATCACATAATGCTGAGTTCCGTGGACGAATTGTCCCTTGGGCACGGCCATCGTGACCGACAGGAAGTCTCCATACTTATCGGTGCTGAACTCGCGCGGCGCGCCGGTCTGGTCGGTGACGCTGATGACTTCGAGATCAGTCGGGTGATCGTCATAGACGCGCGGGAGATCGCGGATGATGCCGCGGTTTTGGTCAAAATCGGGAAACAGAACCTCGATCTCTTCGGTCGTGTGAAGGGTCGACCGGCCTTCGGCATCGCGACCGAGCACGTAGTCAGCGTGGAAACTGGTGACGGTGAAATCGTCCACATCGGCGTGCGCGGGTGCCGGAGAACCGAAGATACCCGCTGCGAAGAGCACCATCAGGGCGGCAATGACGGCCGCGTTCACCGGTCTGTTCGCTACTCGTCGATGCTGCATGCTCGAAGCCTAAACGGAGCCGGGTCCGAGCCTTCGACGATCGAGCGCAATACCGAGGCGAACCGCCGGTCAGATCTCGCTGAGCCGGTACAAGAATGCAGCCATCGCATCACGCATGACCGGCGTCACAGGACGGTAACTACCATCGGACCAGCCGGTGGAGATCCCGGTCGAGTGAAGCCACATCACCTGGGCGAAGAACTGATCGGACGGTGTGATGTCGGTGAACGGTGACACGGTCGGCGCAGTGAATGCCGGGGTGATCTGGGCCGTTCAGCCGATGGCTGCCGGATTGTGCTGGCCTCTGGTGTGGCTGCACGACGTGCGCGCATCGGCCCCACGCTGCGATCAACCGCCTGAGACCAGCACTTTCACCCGCGCACCAACCGCTTCGTAGGTAGGCCTGGCCCGCCCATCACGGGTGACAAGAACGGCGTTGTATGAGCGGGCAGTCAATGCGACAAGCCCGTCATAGGTCGCTCCACCCGAGACACCGCACTGGGCCAACTCGCCGTGCACCTCACTCGCGAGCGCCTCGGGCAGCATTGGACGGTGCGGAAAGTTGTCATCGATCAGGCTCACCGCGTCAGCAGGACTCACCCGCGCGTCCCCGGGCAGCCTCGTCAAGACCGCATACGTCTCTGCGAGCGCATGACCGCACAACCCAAGCAGGCGTCCACGCGCCCAAGAGGAGACGATTCCGTGCGCTTCGTGCGAGGCCACGAGCAGGGGCACGGCCACGCTGGCATCGAGCACCCATCGTGGCTCGTTCATCAACGCCGCACCGAATCGACCAATGCGAACATCACATCGTCAGTAATAACGGTCTCAGACGCCGCCACCAGACGACCATCCTCGCCCCGTTCCAGCCGGGCGGTGCGACCACCTGGCATTATCTGGATACCGCTGCCATATGGCGATAGCTCCACCGTCGAGCCGGGAGTCAGCCCGAGAGCATCCCGCAGGCCCTTCGGCAGCAGGACTCGGCCGCCAGAGTCAATGGTCGCTTTCATGGGATTACCTTACCATCTTGATCCCATCGATCGAGTCAGACCAGCGGGACGCATACAGCCCCACCCCCGACTCCCTGACTCGATTCGGCGTGTGAGCGCGCCGAAAGACAGCTACAGGCCATTTCTGCCTCCCCGCATTGAGGCCTCCGGCACTCGAACCGATCTGGGTTTGGACGCTCGACTCATGTATAGTGCTCCGCATGATGATGACCGTTAGCATGTCGGCCGGAGTGGCCGCAGCTGCGTCATCGATGTCCTCCTTGGGCTGTTGTCAGTCGTGTTGCCGCCTACGCGGCGCCCGCTCCTGATCCTTCAGATCTGACCGAAGGGCCCTGACAACGCACCTGGGCCGGGAGCTGGGTAGTACCCCTTCCGACAACCCTTCACACCAGGAGCACAAAGTCATGACTCTCGATCTTCTTTTCATTGGCGCAGATACTGGACGCGGAGCCCTCTCCCAATTCGCTGCCGAAGTCGGCGTGAGCTACCGGCTCATTGCTCAGCGGATCACCACCATGGAGATCTTTCCTGTCAGTGTGCTGACCGTCGAGTTGGACGCTGACGCCACCGGCCTTGATGCTGCCGCCTCATGGTTCGCCCGCCGCGGGATCCACCAGTTGACACCCGCGGCCTGAGCAGCAGTTGGGCACCTACCGAGCTGGCTCAGCTATTCCGGACGACCAGTGCTGCTCCAGATGCGTTGGCCTCGACCAGTTCCGCATTTCGCTGGTCCGAAACCGTGGCCCGGCGGTATGCCTCCGGCTCGGAATCTTTGAAACGCATATGCCGCTCCACCAGGCGCTGGATCCGCACGTCGGCAGCAGCGTGGCGGTGACTGCCTCGTCCACACGAGTTCTGGTGTCAGCACAGTCTCCATTCTGCGCGAACCTGGCAGGCCCAGCAGAGCTACCGAGTTCAGTCACCTGTGCGAAACATCGCGCAAGTGGTGGACGAGTTCGTGCAAGAAGTATGCGGCAAGCGACTCGACGGTGAA
>NZ_JAVTWX010000137.1:22513-27039 GCF_032229645.1 Brooklawnia sp. | reverse complement strand
ATTCCATCGGTAACAAACCGGCCGGACGCAGCAGCGGATCGTCCGCGGCCAGCGAGCGCACCGGGCCGACACCGGTCAGCCGAGTCTCGAAACGCACCGTCACGACCCCATGGCCGGCACCCCATACCCAGCCGCGTCCGAACTCGTCGTGCTCGACATCCATGCCGGGGATCCAGGCGCTTCCCAGGCCGTGCCGGCGTTTCATCGCGGGCACGGAGCTGACCTCCTCGGTGACCGGGCCGAGTTCCTCGTCCGCCCAAAAGAGCTCCTCCTGTGCTGCGGTGGCGAAGCCCGTCACCCCGACCCCGAGCAGACGCACACCGCCGCCGATCGACAACCCGGCCAGCAGCCCGCGTGCGACGGCCCTGATCCGATCGGCGGAATCGGTGGCTCCTTCCAGCGTTCGAGAGCGCGTCCACGTTGTGAAGTCCCCCAATCTGACCTTGATCGTCACCGTCCGCGCGAACAATCCCGCCTTGCGCATCCGCTCGGCCACTGTGATGGCATCCCGGTCGAGCACCCCCGCGATCTGCTCGGGATCGGTCAGGTCGGTGGCGAATGTGTCCTCCACCGAGATGGATTTTGCCTCGCGCTCGGCCTGCACCGGCCGATCGTCCCTGGCGAATGCCAGTTCGTGCAGCGCCGACCCGGTCGCGGAGCCGAGTTCGCGGACCAGCTCTTTCGCAGACACCTGCTGAAGATCCGCCACGCTGGCCACGCCCAGCCGGGACAGCCGCTCCATCGTGGCCGGCCCGACACCCGGCACAGCCCGCACCGGAAGCGGGGTGATCATCTCGAGCTCGCGGCCCGAAGCCACCACCAATCTTCCGTTGGGTTTGGCCGCCTCGGAAGCGAGCTTGGCGATCAGCTTGCTCGATCCCACCCCCACCGAGGCGCTCAGTCCCTCGGTGCGACGGGTCAGTTCGGCGCGCAACGCGCTGACCAGCTCGTCCAAGCCAGCGACCGAGCTGGTGTCGATACCACCGGCGGTGAGATCGACATAGGCCTCGTCCAGGCTCAGCGGCTCGATCAGCGGGCTCAGCTCGCGCAGCAACGCCATCACGATGCGGCTGGATTGCCGGTAGGCGTCGAAGCGGCCGCCCAGATAGGCAGCATGCGGGGCCCGCCTTCTGGCTTCGCCGGTCGACATCGCCGAACCGACGCCGAATCTGCGCGCCTCGTAACTCGCGGTGGCGACCACGCCCCGTCCGCCGATACCGCCGACGATCACCGGCTTGCCGCGCAACGATGGCTTGTCGCGCTGCTCAACCGACGCGAAGAAGGCATCCAGATCGAGATGCAGAATCGACGGCGATGCTCGCACAGCTCACGACCGGCTACGCCAGCGGCGCGTCGAAGAACTTCAGGATATGCGTGGCGACCGCGCACAGCTCGTCGCGCTGATTGCGGATCTGGATGCCGGCGAACGTCTTCGCCGCCTCATGATCCACCTCATCGATGGTGTAGGTGACGGTCAGGGTATCGCCGAGCAGCACGCCTGCGGTGAAGCGCACCTTGTCATAGCCGTAGCTGACGCAGGCCTGCCCGGCCCTGGCCTGGATCATCGTCGAGCAGGCGGACGACAGACTCAACACCAGCATCCCGTGCGCGATCCGACCGCCATAGGGGGTGGTCCGGCCGTATTCCTCGTTGATGTGATTGGGCGACAGATCGCCGGTGATGCCGGCGAAGAGATAGACATCCGACTCGCTCAGCGTCTTGGTGAACCGGGCGACATCGCCCGCCTCGAGATTGATCTTCATGATTGTGTTCGCACGTACCGGACGAAATCGAATTCGCCGCGCGGGTCGCGCGAGATCTCCTTCCATTCATCGGCAGTGATCTTGGGGAAACGCACCGAGCCGGCCGCCTCGGCGTGTACTTCGGTGATGTCCAGTTCGTCCAGGTAGGGCCAGGCCATCTGGTAGATCTGCCCACCACCAACGACGAACCTGATGTCGTCCGCATCGCCGGTTTCGACGGCGAGCGCCTCCTCGAAACTGGACACCGCACAACCATGCGGACGACCGTCGTCGCGGACCGGGAAGCTCAACTTGTCGGGATGCCGGGTGATCACGACGCTGGTGCGCTCGGGAAGCAGGCCCATCGCCTCATGGGTCTTGCGTCCCATGATCAGGCTGTGACCCCTGGTGAGCTTCTTGAACCGTGCCCAGTCCTCGCGGAACTTGAACGGCTGATCGTTGCCATCGCCGATGACACCATTGCTGGCCACCACTGCGATCGCCACCAGCTTCGTCTTCACATCTCTCCCCTATCGGCGTCCGCTCAACGGACCCGCCTCAGACCGCTATCGGCGCCTTGATCGCCGGATGCGGGTCGTAGCCGGTCACCGCGATGTCGTCGAGCGTGAACTCGAAGATATCGCGCACATCGGGATTCAGCCAGAGCCTCGGCAGTGCCCGCGGTTCACGGCTCAACTGCTCCCGCACCTGGTCGACATGGTTGTCGTAGATGTGCGCGTCCCCGAGGGTGTGGACGAAATCGCCTACCTCAAGATCGCAGACCTGCGCGACCATCTGGGTGAGGGCGGCATAGGACGCGATGTTGAATGGCACGCCGAGGAAGAGATCGGCCGAGCGCTGGTAGAGCTGGCAACTCAGCTTCCCGCGGCCGCCCGTGCTGGTCGGCGGCGCGACATAGAACTGAAAGAGGGCGTGGCACGGCGGCAACGCCATCTGCGGAATCTCTCCGACATTCCACGCCGAGACGATGTGGCGACGCGAATCGGGGTTCTGCTTGATCGCCTCGATCACCTGGGTGATCTGATCGACGTGGCCGCCATCCGGGGTCGGCCAGCTGCGCCACTGGTAGCCGTAGATCGGCCCGAGTTCGCCTTCGGACGATGCCCATTCGTCCCAGATGTGAATATTGTGCTCGGTCAGCCAGCCGATATTCGTCGAGCCCCGCAGGAACCAGAGCAGCTCACCGAAAACCCCGCGGGTGAAGACCTTCTTGGTGGTCAGCAGCGGGAAGCCGGCCTGCAGGTCGAAACGCATCTGATGGCCGAAGATGCTGCGGGTCCCGGTGCCGGTGCGGTCCGGCTTGTGGACGCCCTCTTCCAGGACGGTACGCAACAGGTCGAGGTACTGCTTCACGAGACCTCCAGCCCGAGAACCTTCACCAGCTCTGGAATCATCGCACGCAACGCACGGCCACGGTGGCTGATGGCGTCCTTCTGCTCGGCGCTCATCTCGGCGGTGGTCAAAGGCTGGACGCCCGGCGCCACGGTCTGGTCGTCGGCGAGAAAGATCGGGTCATAGCCGAATCCGTTCGCACCCCGCGGCGCATTGGTCAGCCGCCCACCCATCTCGCCGCGAGTGGTGGCCTCCCGCCCGTCGGGGGCGGCCAGGGCGACCACCGCGACGAAGCGAGCACCGCGCAACGGCTCGTCCACGTCATCGATCTGGCGCAACACCAGGTCGAGGTTTGCCTGATCGTCGTGGTCTGGTCCGGCCCATCTGGACGACCGAACTCCCGGCATCTGGTTGAGCGCATCCACGCACAATCCCGAATCGTCGGCCAGTGTCACCAGGCCGGTGTGCGCAACCCCGGCACGTGCCTTGATCAGCGCATTGCCCTCGAAACTCCATTCGGTCTCCGCAGGCTCGGGGTAACTCTCGACATCGCGCAGGCTGAGGATCTCGATATCCAGGCCCTGCTCGGCGACGATGCGCCGCAGCTCGCGCAGCTTCTTGGCATTATTGGTCGCCAGCAGCACCTTGGTGCTCATCGACGCACCGGAGATGCCAGGGCCGCCGCCTGCAGCCGAGTCAGCTCGGCGCAACCGGCCTGGCCCAGATCGAGCAGCTGATTGAGTAGCTCTCGGTCGAACGGCGCCCCCTCGGCGGTGCCTTGCACCTCGATGAATTCGCCGGCGCCCGAGCAGACGATGTTCATGTCGACATCTGCGCTCGAGTCTTCCTCGTAGCACAGGTCGAGCATCGGCTTGCCCGCGACAACGCCGACGCTGATAGCCGAAACGGAACCGGTCAGCGGCTCCCCCGCCAGCGCGTCACGCTCGCGCAGCCATGAAACAGCGTCGCTGAGCGCCACGTAGGCTCCTGTGATGGAAGCGGTGCGAGTGCCGCCGTCGGCCTGCAGCACATCGCAGTCGATGACGATGGTGTTCTCGCCCAACGCCTTGTAGTCGATGATGCCGCGTAACGAGCGCCCGATCAGCCGGCTGATCTCGTGGGTGCGGCCGCCGATGCGTCCCTTGCGGGATTCCCGGTCGTTGCGGGTATTGGTGGCCCTCGGCAGCATCTCGTATTCGCTCGTCACCCAGCCCAGACCGGATCCCTTGCGCCAGCGCGGCACTCCTTGGGTCACCGAGGCCGCCACCAACACTCTGGTACGGCCGAACTCCACCAGCACCGATCCTTCGGCGTGGTCCAGCCAGCCCCTACTGAATGACACCGGCCGCAAGTCGGCCGGTCCGCGTCCATCGATTCGATCGCTCACGTTCACCTAAGCTACCCCGACGAAGACCGAGAGACGTAAAGCTC